>JALYIB010000312.1 GCA_030775965.1 Acidobacteriota bacterium
GCTCTTCACCGTATATGCGATCGGTTCTTCTTTCATAAATCCGGTGCTGTTTGAAGGTGTTTTATACACGAACACAAAGATGGGTGTCAATGTCCCGCTCAAGTGGGAGACCGGCCACTTAAATCAACTGTTCTACTTATTGCTCGATGTTGCGTTGTTTTTTGTTGTTTCGCGCCGTTGCTCTGTCATGGAACTGCGGCGGTCGCTGAACTGGTTTGTCGGCGGAAGCGTGTTGGCGTCGGTCATTGCAATCTACCAATACATCTGCCTAAGAACAGGCCTGCCGTTCCCTGCGGAATTCCTGTATACAAATACGTCCTATGCAACCTTCTCGGCTTATGAGATCGGTCAATTTGCACGCATCAATTCGACCTTCGTAGAGGCCTCCGCGGCCGGTCTGTTTTTCCCGCCCGCACTAGCACTAATTGCGTGGCGAGTAGTCTTAAGGCCTAACTGGAGAGATGCCGTTTCCGCTTTATTCATTTTGACTGGCCTCTTCCTCACGGTTTCAACGACCGCCTATCTTTGCTGTTTTTTCCTCGGTTTCCTATCGGTATTTATTCTTTTTCGTAACTGGAAAGCGCGCACCGCGATCCGCATGAACAAGTTGGCGCTCAGTGCAAGCGTTTGCATTCTGGTTGTGGGACTGGGCGCGGCTCCTTCTGTCCGTAACTGGACGGCAGACCTTCTGAACACCGTTATTTTCGATAAAACGAAGACGGGTTCTTATGAGGATCGCACAAAGATTAACAACGACGCCTTACAGACCGCCGTCAGTACATCATGGCTTGGCGCGGGATGGGGCATCTGCCGGGCAAGTAGCATTTTCCCTACAATGTTGGGCAACGTCGGAATACCGGGGGTGGCGCTGTTCGCGGCTTTTCTCGCACAGGTCTTTCTCCCTGTGTGGCGTGGCAGAAGACAAAGTGTCGCGCTTAAAGGGCCGGCGATATTTGCCGCTTCCGTGGTGCTTGTTGGTTTGCTGGTTGCTGGTCCGGAACTTACAAATCCACCGCTATGGGTATTCGCTGCAATTGCAACCACGACCTTTACATTTGCTCCTCGCGGCCGTTATCGTCATCGCCTGCGCGACAATTATCCTCATCGAGTGGCTCGCCTTGGAACTTCAGCGGAGACTGTAACGACGGGAGAAGCCAATTCTGCGGCCGTCATCTATGAGGTCGGTTACTCGCAAAGACGCAGTCGAGCGGCGAATGCAAGCGCAACTCCACATGCATAAAGTCTCCATCGTTATCAGCAATCATAATTACGCCGCATTTTTGGAAGCGGCGATCAAGAGCGCGCTTGCCCAGGCATACGACGCCTGTGAGGTGATCGTCGTCGATGATGGCAGCACGGATGGCTCTGCGGAAATACTTGAACGCTATAGCGATAGAGTCCAGGTATGGTTGATTGCGCATCAGGGCGAGACGGCGACCCGTAATTTTGGTTTTTCGAAGTGTACTGGTGATTTGATTTGCTTCCTTGACTCGGACGATGGGCTCTATGTCGACGCGGCGGAACGAATCGTGAAATTCTGGCGTCCTGAATTTGCAAAAGCTCAATATTCGCTGCGTGTCGTCGACCAGGAAGGTATCGACCAGCGCCTTCTGATGCCGCGATGCCGGCTCGACTCAGGGAACGTCCTGCCTTCGCTATTACGAACCGGCCGTTATATCACCTCGCCAGGCAGTGGCAATTTTTATGCCCGCTCATTTCTTGACAGCATCATGCCCGTCCCCACTAATGAATGGCCTCAAAGTTTTGACAGCTATGCAGCGGCATGCGCGGGGTTCTGGGGCGAGGTCGGTGCTATTCAAGAGCCGCTGGGCTACTACCGAGTGCATCGGAACAACATGACTCGATCCGTAAGGTCTGGGGCTTTCGAAGACGCTCAAATCAATAGACTGCTGCAACGGCAGCTTCGGCTCCGCAAACATGTACTTGCGATCGCGGCCCGGGAAGGTTTACAACCTCAACCCGACATCGTGATTTCTCATTGGCTGTACCTTAAGCTGGAACTGGTCCGGCAACGTGGCGCGCCTCTTCGCGAGATTTTGCGGATCGTGCGAAAAATGACCACTTCGGTCAGTTCAGCGCCCGAGTTAGGCGCTGCAAGGCGGATTCAATTGATCGGGTGGGCGATCGCTTCAGTGATTCTCCCGAAGGCTTTATCACAATACATCATGGCCCTAGGATTCGACATTGCGCCGGAGAGTCGACTGGCGAGGACGATGCGTCGCTTGTGAGAAGAGGCGATCACATGAAGATATTCGTCAACGGCCGGTTTCGCAGTCATAAGATGACAGGTATTCAGAGGTACGCTCACGAGATTACTCAGCGCCTGGATTTTCCTTTACTCGAACCGAGACATTCGCTCAGAGGATGGCGCGGACATGCATGGGAACAAACGACACTTCCGATTCGGAGCGTTCGAGGGCTTCTATGGAGTCCGTGCGCGGCTGGTCCCCTCATTTCTTCCAAGCATGTAGTCACGTTTCACGATCTGTTTCCTCTCGATTCGCCAGAGTGGTACCAGCCGGTTTTTGCCGCAGCGTATCGAATTTTACTTACGTCTCTTTCCAAAACCGCGACGCACATTATTGCCGTTTCACAATTTACTAAGAACCGTCTGGTGGAACGGCTGAAGGTACAACCAAGTCGGGTTACCGTCATCCACAATGGTGTTGACTTCAAGACTTTCTATCGGGCCAAAGAACAAATTGGGCGCTCGCGAAGTGAGCTTAGATTGCCTTCCGATCGATATGTTCTTTGTGTCGGCTCTTTAGAGCCGCGAAAAAACCTGGGCCGGCTTCTGTTGGCGTGGTCCGAGGTGGTTGGAGACTTGCCACAGGACATATGGCTCGTGGTCGCAGGTTCCCATGATGCCAGCGTCTACAACGCGCCCGGGGTTTCCTCTATCCCCGAGCGGGTAGTGTTCACCGGTTACGTTCCGGAAACTCTCCTCGCTGGGTTATATTCAGGCAGCTTAGGGTTTGTTTATCCGTCTCTCGGCGAGGGGTTTGGGTTGCCGCCGCTTGAAGCGATGGCTTGCGGCGTGCCGGTGTTTGCTTCCAATCGGACGTCACTGCCGGAGGTGTGCGGGTCGGCTGCGATTTATGGGGATCCGACTGATGTTACCGAAATCGCTCGCGGAATCAAGCTCCTATGCTCGGACGCATCTCTCCGCGATCGGCTTAGATGTTTGGGCCAGGAGCAAGCTTCTCGGTTTACGTGGGATCGCGCAGCACACGCTACGAATGAACTGCTGTTCAAGTTCACGGAAAAAGCGGGCGACGCAAACGAACCGAGAACCGCTGCATGATCAGCCACGCTCGATGATGGAACACCTTGGGCGTCTCATCCAAGGATCATAACTTGCAAGGCGCTTGATCGCAGATGAAAAGAGGAAGCATTAGTAATCGTTTGGTGGATCGCTATGCCGGTATCACGGCATTGAGAGTCATATCGGCGTTTAACAGACGCCGCCAGCGACCGGCGGCATTTCGGGCTATTGGCATCCTGGCCTCTCCTACGATCGGCGACACCTTGCTGACGAGTGGGGCGGTTGGAGATCTTAGGAGGGGGTTTCCCGACGCCCGGCTTATTTATTTTACAACGCCTGGTGCATCCAGGGCTGCGGCGAAACTGCTCCACGGAATCGATGAGATTCAGTCGATTGATATTCTCAAGCCACTTCTCACGATTCAGACGATGCGTAACTGCAAGCTCGATCTAGTCGTCGATTTCACTCAATGGCAACGGATTACTGCTCTTTACGCTGGTCTCTCCGGCGCCGGGTACCGTCTCGGGTTCCGCTCCGACGGCCAGCATCGTCACTGCTTGTATGATCAAACGGTTTCCCATTCAGCTGAGGCTCACGAAATTGAGAACTTCCGTGCTCTGGTTCGGGCGCTAGGGGTAGAGGCTGAATCTCAGCCAGCCTTAAACGTTCCCAACAACCAATCCTTGGTGGACAGCGGGAATGTCATTTTTCATCCGTGGGCAAGCGGCGATCGCTCCTTCCTCCGGGAGTGGGACAGAGAGAACTGGGTGGCGCTAGCCGAGAAACTCGCCCGCGACGAGACTGTTTTCTTAATTACGGGTACTAGGGCTGAATTGTCTCGGAGCGAAGGTCTGGCGAGGCGACTCAGGCGCGCTCAGCTTTCCGCTGAGCCGTTGTTGCTCCGCGATGGTCTGGGGGCGCTGTGTGGCCATATACAACGATCTGAACTCGTTGTCAGCGTGAACACCGGAATCATGCATTTGGCAGCTCTGCTGGGTGCCAGAACGATTTCTCTCAACGGCCCTACAGCTACTCATCGGTGGGGACCCGTAGGCACGAAAAGCTGTTCGGTGGAACCCCGGGGCGGGGGCGGCGGATATCTTCATTTTGGTTTTGAGTTTGCGGGAAATCCGCAGGACACGATGCAGCGTATATGCGTGGAAGATGTCTTCGCTGCAGCCCAAGAACTTCTGCCTCGCTTGCAGCAGTCTGTTACGGCGAAAACATGAGGAATAGGGCGCGGATAATCGTTTGCGGTCTGTCGCTCACTCGGCTATTCGTGCATGCACAGCCGTTGACTGCTACTTCCTGTGGGGCAGATCCGTCGGGCCATTTGGACAGTACCCCGGCTTTTCAAAAGTGTTTGAGCCAATTGCCTGCTGGTGATCTGTTGATTCCTTACGGAACGTATAAGATCACCGGCTCGATTTTCAAAACTCGTAATCAAAATCTAATTGGCTCCGGTTCAAAGGCTTCACTCTTAAAATGTCAGGGCACTCAGGGCCCCTGCATTGTCGCCGCGGACACAACGGGGGGCGGTAATAGTTATTCGATCTCCACCATTCAAAACCTTGGTATTGAGGGCCCGGGAACCAATAACAAGAGCATCGGAGTTCTCGTCGGGGGCGACCCCAGCTCCGCGATCATATCCAAAGGCGCTTTCGGAGACGCGGTCAATTTTATAGGCGTGCGAGTGACGGGATTTAATCATGGCGTCCAGTGGGGAAACAACGCTTGGGCAAACAAGTTCTTCCAGTGCGCGATCTTCGAAAACGGAAGCGGGTTCTATGCCGCGTCCGGCTTGCACAATTCGGGCGAAGCGATCAGTGTTACCGATTCCAATATCTTCAATAACCGCGAGTATGGAATTGAGGACCACGCGAACTTCGAATGGATGATTCAAGGAACAAGCTTCGATTACAACGCTACGGCATTTGAGTTTTACGGCTCTACGATCCATCTAACGAACTGCCACTTTGAACAACAGAGCGCTCAAGTGTTTTTGCAACCGTACGGTTACGCCATCCTATCGATACGGGACAGCGAGATTCTGGCGCAAGCTCCTGCGGGGCAAGAGAAATACATCCTGAGCCTTTGGTCACAGTCACTCACGATTGCCATTGACGATGTCAGTATTTGGTCGAACCATCCCGTTCAATACTTCATGCGCGTACAGGGGCAGATTTCCGGGTCCATCACCAACTTGCACGGGAACGGCAACCATAAAATTGGGGGATTGTCGGACACTGCCAGTCATGCAGTGATTTCAGCTATCCGGGCCTTCTAAATAGCAAAATGAACGAATTGCAACAGGCAGATGCTGCGATCAATCCGTCAGGCCGTTTCACGACCCTCGGTGGCCCCCAGCCGTTCCGGCCGAAGGTCTCAATCATCATCAATAATTTCAACTATGCACGGTTCTTGGAAGAAGCCGTTGACAGCGCCCTTTGCCAAACGTATTCCGACGTAGAGGTCATCGTTGTGGATGACGGCAGTACCGATGGATCGCGCGACATTTTAAAAAAGTATGAAGGTCAAGCCCATATCTTCCTAAAAGAAAATGGAGGACAGGCGTCCGCCTTCAACGTTGGTTGCAAAATTGCGATGGGACAGCTAATAGCGTTTCTCGATTCCGACGATTCGCTTTTCCCCGATGCTATCGAGACGGTCGTGAACGCGTGGGAGCCCAGTATCGTGAAGGCGCAGTTCCCTCTGCAGATTCTAGGGCCGGAGGGTTCGACCGGGTTTGTAATGCCGCGCGCCCGCCTATCTGAAGGTAATTTACTCAGACAGCTGTTGGAAACCGGCCGATACGTATCTTCACCGACTTCCGGGAATGTTTACGCTCGCGACTTCCTGGAAAAGATTTTTCCCATCCCTCAACCGGAATGGGACCATGGCGATGCCTACATCAACAACTGTGTCCCTTTCTACGGACCGGTAGCGGCAATTCACCGCCCGCTAGGGATCTACCGGGTTCATGAAAATAGCATGAGCTGTGCCATGAGCCGCGGGACTGTGGATTTAGGCCAGTTGGAAAAGCTTATGCGGCACGCGTTCATGGAAAAATCCCTCATCGAGAGCCTAGCCCAGAAGAGGGGTCTCCAGTTTTCGCCAAGCCTGTTGGTATCCCATTGGATGCATCTGAAGCTCAGCCTATCTCTACACAGGCTCAAAACCCAGCCAGGATTGTACAGAGTGAAAGTGCTTCTGAGATCCGCGTTTGCGATGGCAGCCTCCGTGATGCGCTCGGAGGAGCTGACGCCGTTCGTGAAAGTGCAGCACATAGCTTGGGCGGCCGGCGTGGCAACGCTGCCTGACGCAGTTGCGAACAAGTTTATTCAATTGGCCTTCGATCATGCGCCGCAGTCTCGGATTCTCGGGTTCTTGCGAAGAAGATTGGTGCGTAAGTCGCAGTCAGCAGTTTATAAACCGTAATACAGCCACGATAGCGTCCTTTGCCGCCGAGCTCGCGGCTGATGTCGACGTATGATCGTGCCGCAACCCACGTG
>JALYIB010000313.1 GCA_030775965.1 Acidobacteriota bacterium
TGCGGGCGCCTTCGATGGTGAAGCGCTGTTCGTAGAGCAGGCGCTTGATTTCGAGCACCATCTCGACGTCCTTGCGGCGGTAGAGGCGGTGGCCGGTGCCGGACTTCTTAGGGCCGAGCCCGGGGAACTCGGTTTCCCAGAAGCGCAGGACGTAGGGTTTGATGCCGGCCAGGCGCGCCACGTCGCCGATCCGGAAGTACAACTTGTCGGGGATCTCCGGCGGCGCGCTCACGATCATGTCTTCTTGCGAACTCAATGACGTACCCTTATGATAATGTCCCCGCTTGTAGGAATCCATCCGGTTCGTGAGGCACTGCTGGCCGGGCGGCCGCTGGATCGCGTCGTAATTGCTAAGGGCGCCGGCGGCGGGCGCGTGCAAGAACTGATCGCGCTGTGCCGGGAACGTAGCATTGCGGTGCGTGTCGAGCCGCGGGAACGGCTGGATCGCGCGGCCAACGGGGCGAACCACCAGGGCGTCATCGCGTTTGGTGCTGCGGAGAAGTATTCGTCGATCGACGAGACGGCGGCGTCGGGCGGATTGCATGTGATTTTGGATGGGGTGGAAGACCCGCACAATTTGGGGGCGATCATTCGAACGGCGCATGCGGCGGGTGCGGCGGCGGTGGTGATTCCGGAGCGGCGTGCCGCGGGGGTGAACGAAACGGTGGGGCGCGCTTCGGCGGGGGCGCTGGCGTATTTGCCGGTGGTGCGGGTGGTGAACATTAGTAAGACGCTCGACGAACTGAAGGAGCGCGGCTATTGGATCTACGGGCTAGACGAACGCGGCCAGGACACTTACGACCAGGTGATGTTCAGCAAGCCGTCGGCGATTGTCCTGGGGGCGGAGGGCAGCGGACTGCATGAGCACGTGGCCAAGCGCTGCGATTTTCTGGTGCGCATTCCGATGGCAGGGCAAGTGGCATCCTTGAACGTCAGCGTGGCGGCTGGCGTGATGCTGTTCGAGTGGAAGCGGCGGGCGGCCAACGAAACAACGGCTGGTTGACGCCGCCCACGCGGCCTGCCTGATACAAGCGCGGATCCATGCGGACGAGCTGGCGTTCCATCGGTTTCGTGAGAAGGGCGGTGTGGGGAATTTCGCAGAGGCGGCCGGGGATGTCCCAGACTTCATCGAGCGTGGTCATCCATTGGAGTGTGCGATCGAAACGGGTCAGATTCAGGGGGCGCGAATAAGCGCGTAGGGTTTTTTCGCCGGCGGGATTGTAATAGTGCTCGAAGTAACTCAGGGCCAGCTCGCGGATGGTGGCATAAACGGGCTCGCGAGCGCGCAGGCCGGCGTAATCGGACTTGGCGAGGGCTCCCCAATGGCCGTTCACGCGATACACAGCTAGTACATGATCGGAATCGCGAACGGCTTCCAGATCGACTAATAGAGGGGGGTGCCCCAGGCGTCGCAAAGCCCTGGCTGCGAGCAGAGCGCCTTCCATGCAGTGGGCGACGCGCTGGCGCAGAACCATGCTGGGCGAATAGCAAGTGGCGCCGTGCGGTTCCTGGTTATAAGCGATCTCGTTATCGAGAAATTGTTGGATTTTTGCCGGTGTCGTCAAGCGATGGAGCACCTTGCCAGACTAACGCAAGTAGCTACGCCGCTGGTACACTATCGGGCATGTGGGAGCTTCGGCTCGGCGACGAAATCGACGATTATTGCGTGAAATGCAGGCGGTTGACGAACCACGCGATTGTGTCGCTAGTGGAAGCCAAGGCGGCTAAAGTACGCTGCCGGAGCTGCTACGCCGATCACGATTTCCGCAACGAGCAGGCGCCGCCGTCGAAGAAGGAATTGGCGAAGCAGAAGGAATTGTTCAACGCGGTGCTGGCGGGGATCGCTCCCGCCGAAGCGGCGCTGCCGGAACCTGTGGAGACGCCGGCGGAAGTGATACCCGAAGTGAAAGCGAAAGCCAAGAAGAAAAAAGCCTAGGATTCCTTGGGCGTCCATTCGCGCCACTCATCTAATAGCGGGAAGTAGAGTCCGACTTTAACCGGGTTGCCGAGCGCGGCCAGAATGCTGGCGTAGCGCTCCATCTGATCGCTGTAACGTCGTTGCTGTTCGTCGAGGAACGCCTGCAAATTTCCTCCTTCGTGCGCGCTGGTTTTGAAATCGATGATCCACCGGACGCCTTCGTCGACAAATGTGCGATCTACCAGACCGCGCACGATTTCGCCGTTGACTATACCGGTGATGGCGTATTCGGCGTGCGCGTCTTCGTGCGGAGCGAAAATCCAGCGACCGCGGCGGCTTGTGCGGATGCGCGCGAGTGCCTGGCGGACGCGCTGCGCTGCCGCTTCGACATCCAGCGGCGAAACGCCTGCGTGCGTCAGCGCTCGCTTGAGGAGGGATAAAGGGGGGGGCTCCGCATCGATGTTGGGCATGCGTTGTAGAAAGGCGTGGACCACGGTGCCGGCGTGGCGAAGGCTCTCGCCTACCCATTCGAAGGTTGGCTCATGCGGTTCGGCATAGGGCGCGGCGGCGCCGTGCCACTCGACGGCGGCGGGTAGTTCGGGCAGACGCCAGGAATCCGGCAAGCGGCGCAGCAGGCTTTGCGGAGGCGGGCCCGGGGCGGGCGCGGGGGCGAGGGTGCGGCGGAAGTGATCGATTTCTTCGAGGGTCAAGGCAGGCCACACATCCGCCAACATGGAATCCGGAGCGGGCTTGGGCTCGCCGGTCTTATCCCGGCGGACATGGCCCATGAGATGAAGGCGCTTCTTAGCGCGGGTGGTGGCGACGTAAAGTTGACGCGCGCGCTCCCATTTGTCTTTCTGCCTTTCGATGTCGCGCAGGTAGCTGTAGAGAGCGTCGGGCTCGGCGCGGGTTTCATCGATAGGGGCTAGCAGGCATTCGAAGCGGTCCTCTTGGCGCCATTCGTGGAAGAGAACGAGCGGTTTGTCTTCCTGCTTGGAACGGCGCCCGAGGCCGGGGAGGATGACGGTGTCGAACTCGAGTCCTTTGGCCTTGTGGATGGTCATCACGTGGAGACCGGCGTGGGCGGGATTTTCGGGCTGCGCAAAGAGTTGGGCTACGCGCTGCTCAAAGCGTTCGAAATCGGGGAGATCCGCGCCCGAGTGCAAGGCTTCGAGAAGATCGAAATAAGCTGTGGCGTCTGGCAAGGAGCTTGCGTTGTCGAGGCATGCGGGGCCGCCCAGCTTCATCCAGATGCGTTCCAGCCAGCGGCGCAGCGGCCAGCGGCCTTGTTGGGCGAAGGCTTCTTGCAAAGTATCGCAGAGGCGAGTGGCTCGTTTTTTGCCATCGGCGGAGAGAGCGTGGACATCTTGCAGGCATTCCCAGATGCCGGCGGCTGTGCGGCCGTAGACCAGAGCTTCCAAATCGGCGAGCGTTAGGCCGCACCAAGGGGCGCGCAGGATGGAGAGCCAAGCAATGCGGTCCGCCGGATTGAGCAGGGCGCGGGTGAGCGCGAGCAGATCGCGCACCACCGAACGTTCGGCGAGCGAATCGATATCGACGGCGCTGAAGGGAAGTGCGGCGGCTTTGAGGGCCGCGGCGATAGCGAACAGATGGGAGCGCGCGCGCACCAGAATCGCGATGGAAGCGCCGGGATCTTCACGCTGGGCTTCGCGAATGCGACGGACAACGCAGGCGGCTTCGATCTGGTCCTCGCCTTCGATGAATCCGTCTACGGTGATCGTGCCGGCAGGTTCTATCCGGGCGGCTTTTGAATGGGTATAGGTTACCGCTCCGGTCCGGTCGTCGACTATTTTCGGAAAGCGATCTGTGAAGAGCGCATTCACGCGCCGGACAATGGCAGGGCCGGAGCGGCGGTTCAGGTGGAGCTGCAACGGCTGCAAGCGCAAGTCGCCGATTCCCCGATCCTCCACGGCGCCGAATAAGCCGACTTCCGCCTGGCGGAAACGATAGATCGACTGCATGGGATCGCCCACCAAGAAGAGAGTACGGCCGTCGCCGGGCTGCCAGCCTCCGGTCAATTGCTGGAGCAGTTCGAATTGCGCGCGCGAGGTGTCCTGAAATTCGTCGACCAGCAAATGCTCGATGCGCGAGTCCATGCGGTAGGCGACTTCGGTGGGGTTGTCGATGTGGCCCAGGGCCTGGCGGGCGGCGATGCCTAATTCCGTAAAGTCGATGACGCGCTCTGCGCGGAACACCATTTTCAGTTGCGCCAGGGCGAGTTTTAGCGATCGCAGTAAGGCGCGTAGGACTTCCCACTGCTCATCGGTGTAGGTGGGAGGAGGGAGTCGGCGCAGCCGCTCAAGGGCATCGAGCAAGCCATCACAAGACTGGAGCACGGCAATTAAATTCGCACATTGCTTTTTCGGGATGTCGCTGCCGGGAGGAAAGCCGCAAGTGACGGTGAGTCCTCTGGGCTTGCGCCAACCGTGCTCTTTGGTCAGCACTACCTTTGCCAAGACGCGCCACGCATGGATGTCTTCGATAGCGGTTCCCGGCCACTTTGCCAGATCCGCATGCATCGTAAAGCGCGCCAGATCCAACCAGGTTTGGCGCTGGTCGCGTGGAACTAACTCGTCCATCGCACGCAGACCGCCGGCGACGGTGTCTGCCAGTGAGCGTTCCAGTTCGGCGCGGGCCTGGTCGTCGTCATCGTCGACGGCCAACTTCGCCCACTGATCGCGTTTGGCGAGCATGCTGGCGATCAGGTCGCGCGCATGGGTCGAGTTATTGTCCAAGTGCCGCAGCAGGGTGGTGAGCGCCTGTTGATAGTCGGGACTGCTATCGAGCAGCGTCAGGCGCGCCGCTTCTTCATACAACTGGCGGGCGTCCTCTTCAATACGCGGTATGCCGCCGAGGCGCGCGAGCCAGGGCATTTCGCCGGTGATCGACATGCATAGTGAATCGATGGTTTGGACGCGCAGGCGGCCGGGGTGGTGGAGAAGGTTCCAGTCGAGTTCGCGATCGCGCTCAAGGACGGCGAGCGCCAGTTCGCGCGGGATTTGCATGTGCGGTTTCTCGACGGGCGTCCCGGCGTCGGCGGCGCGCAAGGCGCCGATAACGCGATCCAGCATTTCACCGGCGGCTTTGCGCGTGAAAGTGATGGCGACGATGGATTCGGGTTTGGCGACCACTGCCAGCAGGCGCAGAAAGCGCTGAATCAGCAACTCGGTTTTGCCAGATCCGGCTGGGGCGCGGACTGTAAAAGAACGAAGGGGATCGAGAGCCGTCTGGCGCTGCGGTTCGTCGAGTTGGTGCAGGATTACGGGACTACTCACCGGCTTCGTCCTCCGGAGCGTCGAGGGCGCGTACTTCGGCGATGCGGCATAGCGAGTGGAGTTGGCAGAATTCGCAGGATTTCGCGCCGCCTTTAGGGTCGACCGCGGCATCACCGCGCATGAAACTGGCGGCGAGGTGTTCCACCGCATCGGTCCAATGCGGTAGCCGCTGCTGCAAGTCCTGTCCCCGGTAGCCGTCCAGGTACGTGGAGCGCGGCACTAAAACGGCGAATTCAACGGATGAAATCGCATGCTCAGTCTTGACGGCGTAGAGCATCAATTGCGGGGCGTTGGGACGGGGGCCTTCCCAATCCTTGATTCCCTGCTTATCGGAAGTTTTGTAATCCAGGATGGCGTGGGTGCCGTCGGCGTAGCGGTCCAGGCGATCGGCTTTGATCGCGAGTTTGAGGCCGGCCACTTCCACTTCGCGCGGCTGTTCGCGCTCGAGGACTGCGAAATCCGGCCTGTTCCTTTCTTTCTGCAGCCATTCGCCGAGCAAGTCTTGAAGGCGCGTTTGCTCGAGAGTGCGCGAACGTTCCAGCGATACGTTGCGGGAACGGCGGCTCATTTGGATATCGAGTGCGGCGCTGACGGAACGCGCGATCACCGCATCGATTTTCTGTTGGGGCAGGGCCAGCAGCTCACGCTGGGATTTCATATCCCGCCAGAAAAATTCCAAGGCTTTATGCGCTACATTGCCACGCTCGGAGGGCGAGATACCGATATCCGCCGCGTCACTGCCGCTTGCGCCGAGGCGGTGTTTCGC
>JALYIB010000314.1 GCA_030775965.1 Acidobacteriota bacterium
CCTCGCGCCAACCGCGGCATCTTCGCCGTCAACGAACTGCCCGACCTCGCGGGCAAGATCCAGGTAGCGCTCTTCAACATCATGCAGGAAGGCGATGTGCAGATTAAGGGGTATCCGGTGCGACTGCCGCTTGACATCATGCTAGCGTTCACGGCAAACCCGGAAGATTATACGGCGCGCGGCAAGATTATCACGCCGCTCAAGGACCGCATCGGCAGCGAGATTCGCACGCATTATCCGGCGACGCTGGAGCATGGCATAGCGATTACGGAACAAGAATCGTGGACAGACCGGAAGTCGCCGGCTGAACTGCGGATTCCGAATTACATTCGCGAGGTGATCGAGCAGATTGCGTTTTCGGCTCGCGAGGACAAGAGGGTGGATAAGCGGTCTGGGGTCAGCCAGCGCTTGCCCATCTCGGTGCTGGAAAACGTGACGTCGAATGCGGAGCGGCGCGCGCTGCTGGCCGGTGAATCCGTCGCGGTGCCGCGGGTATTGGATGTGTATGCGGGACTGCCATCGATCACGGGAAAATTGGAACTCGAATACGAGGGCGAACTCAAGGGCGGCGATGCCGTGGCTCGGGAGCTGATCCGCCTGGCTGTGGGTAAAGTTTTCACCAACTACTTTGAAGGCGAGAACCTCAACAACGTCGTGCAGTGGTTTGAACTCGGCGGAACGCTCAAGTTGGACGAAGGCGTGACATCGGCGCAGATGGTCCAGCAGCTGGCCGGCATTCAAGGGTTGATGGAGAAGACCAAAAAGCTGGGGCTGGGCGCTAGCGAACCGGACGCGGTACGCGCGGGCGCGGGTGAGTTTATTCTCGAAGGTCTCTATGCGCACAAACGCATCAGCCGCAACGAAGAGGCTGGGTTCACCGCCGGTGAGCGGCGGCGCGAGTCGTCTGACGAGGGCAAGCAGAAACCGAAGAGGCAGTATCAGTGAAGTCCGTCCGCTACGGGCGTTATACGGGTGAGGACCTCGGTCTCAGCACCGAAGACCTGCTCAAGGCCCTGGCGGATTTCTTCTTGAACAGCGGGTTCGATAACCCGTATATGCGCTTCAGCGAGTTCAACCAGCACACCCTCGAAGACTTGAAGCGCGCGCTCGAAGACGCGATTCTGAACGGTGAAATGTTCGATCCGGAGCGGGCCGAGCAGATCCGCCAGCAACTAGAAAGCATGTCGGGCGAGGAGATCGATCAGCTTCTGAATCGCCTGGTGCGGAAACTGGTGGACGAAGGCTACATCAATACCGAGCCGCAGAAGGGCGGGCGCGGTGGGGAAGGTGACGGACAGGTAGAGGTCCAGATCACCGACAAGAGCGTCGATTTTCTGGGGTACAAGACGCTGAAGGATTTGCTGGGGTCACTGGGGCGCTCGAGTTTCGGAGCGCACGACACGCGCGACATGGCTACCGGTGTCGAGGCCAGCGGCGCTTCGAAGATTTACGAGTTCGGCGATTCGATGAATCTGGATGTGAACACTACGCTTTTCTCCGCGCTCAGCCGCGAGGGCTTGAAGCTGCCGATTAACCTGGAGTATCGCGATCTGCACGTGCATCAATCGGAATATCAAAGCTCTTGCGCGACGGTGCTGATGCTGGATTGCAGCCATAGCATGATTCTTTACGGCGAGGATCGTTTCACGCCGGCCAAGAAGGTGGCGATGGCGCTGGCGCATTTGATCCGCACGCAGTATCCCGGCGATTCGCTGCGTTGCGTCCTGTTCCACGATTCGGCGGAGGAACTGCGCATCGAGGATTTGGCGCGGGTGCAGGTAGGTCCGTATTATACGAATACGCGCGAGGGCCTGATTCTGGCGCAACGGCTGCTGGCGCAAGAGAAGAAGGACATGAAGCAGATCATCATGATCACCGACGGCAAGCCCAGCGCGCTGACGCTCGAGGACGGGCGCATTTATAAAAACGCGTTTGGCCTGGACCCGCTGGTGATTAGCCGCACGCTTGAGGAAGTGAGCCGCTGCAAGCGTCAGGGGATTCTGATTAACACCTTCATGCTGGCTAGCGACTACGGATTGGTGAACTTCATCCAGAAGGTCACGGAGCTGTGCAGAGGGAAGGCGTATTTTACTACGCCTTATACACTTGGACAGTATTTACTGATGGATTACATGGATCGCAAGACGCGGACGATTCACTGATGCCAATAGTAAGACTGGGTAGCATAAATGCTCAACGTGAACGAGTCGCGTAGATGGGCAGTTAGACCCCAACCTCTTCCGTATCGTTCAATTCGATGGGTTGCTGCCGGTTATCGACTGGATGACGAATCACCCGAGTCGCAAGCTCCTGACTGATTTTTTCACAGCGTTTTTCGAAGAACATATCGAAGTCGTCGGCCCATATACCGAAATTGTTTATGTCGATCAGATGGGTCACCATCGTTTGTTCTAGCTTCGGATTGTGCGTTGCGAAGTCCTTCATATAGGATGATGGCGCTCGATCGCGGATTGCTCGCTTATTGAGAAAGTCATCCACGATGGTAATGTTCGCTATGTGATTGATGCGGGAATCACCAGAGATGCGCTTCAGAAGGTAGGCCCGCGGAA
>JALYIB010000315.1 GCA_030775965.1 Acidobacteriota bacterium
AGCGTAACCTGAATCGCAGCGGTCTCCGCTGGAAGACTCGCCGCAGGGTACTCTTTTTGTTCCACCGGCGCAGGCCGTGGCATCGCCCTGGCTCGCAAAATTTCTGCGCGATGTTCCTTCGCCGCCGCCAACAGCGCTGTCGCGGACTCCATCGCCTCAGCGGGCGCACTCGCCACGGGCTCGGCCACCGCCGCCGCCTCGCTCGCTTCTGATACCGGCGCCGGTTGCTGCAACGCTTCCACCCGCTCGCCCGTGACGGGCTCCGTCACCGCGGCTGCCGTATCCGCTGGCTCCGCCTCCGGCTCAGGAGCGCCACGAGTAGCCAGCAACAGCGCAGCCAAGTTCTCTTCGCTGACGGCAACCAGCGGCGTTTGGCCTGCGCCTGTTTCAGCGCGCTCTATCGTGGAGTCGGTCGATCTAGGCTCGGCGTTTGTCATAGCGTGGACACCCGTTACTTTCCGCATGCCGTAGATCGGCCCTTGCGAGCCAATACTTTAGCGGTAGTTTACCGGCGTCCCCTATGCACAACTTGCCCGCTGCGGCAGCGTCCCAACCCCCGCCTGATCATCGGCGGCAACCGCCCCATGATGATGGTTCTGAAGCGCCAGGCGCTGGCATGGCTCGGCCGTGCTGCCCGGCCAACCCGCAAGGTCAGGCGGTTTCGAGCACCAAGATGAACTTAGCTTCGTAAGGCGTGACGTACTTCACGAAAGCCGACCCGGCAATGTTGCTCCCATCCGCCCGCAGCATCACCCGAGTGCGCAGAGGAATCTGTTCCTTCACTTCCACGTGAATCCTGCTCCGCGTGATATCGATGCAGCGCCCCACCACGAATCGAATCCGCCTGTCTTGATCCAGCCACGCTAAACGCAGTGGCTTGTCCGAAGGCAACTGCTGGTGCCCCTGCGCGAATCCCTGCGAACTACTGTCGAAAAGATGCGTCGTGCGATCCATCTTCTTAAGCTGAGCCCGGGCCGGAAATGGCAGGCGTTACGTGACTGCGTCGCGCCTGGGTTTAGTAGCGGTCGTTCCGCGGCTCCGGGCTCAGTAAGCAGAGCATGCGCCTCCTTCATCCGCCGTGCAATGGTTCCGGCGTTAAATTAGTCCTAGTACCAAAGCCTTCAATCGGGGTGTTGCAGGACCTTATGCGGGCTCACATGATCCCCATGCCGCTCTTCAAATCCCCATGAAGAACGCGATGGCCACCAGCCACGGCAACCACCGCTTGCTGGAATCGGAAGGCAAACTTGCTTCGTTATCGCGCCAACGCCGCGTCCGCGTTCGCGCAATACCACTCGTAAGTAGCTCTGATCCCCTCGTCGAACGCAATCCGCGCCCGCCAACCCAGCGCGTGGATGCGAGAAACGTCCAGCAGCTTGCGTGGCGTCCCATCCGGCCGCGAAGGATCGAAGCGGATCGCTCCCGTGTAGCCCACCGTTCGCGCCACCTTCCCCGCCAGCTCGGCAATGGTCAGATCCTCGCCCACGCCGACATTCAACAAATCGCCGCCCTCGTAATGCTCCATCACGAAACCAGCCGCCGCCGCCAGATCGTCGACGTGCAGAAACTCCCGCCGCGGCGTGCCCGTCCCCCACAACGTCACCGACGGCGCTCCCGCCATCTTGGCTTCGTGAAAGCGCCGGATCAGCGCCGGCAGCACATGCGATTTCTCCAGGTCGAAATTATCCCCCGGCCCGTACAAATTCGTCGGCATCAAACTGACCGCCGGGAATCCATACTGCGCCCGATACGCCGCCGCCAGCTTCAACCCCGCTATCTTCGCAATCGCGTAAGCCTCATTGGTCGGCTCCAGTTGGCCCGTGAGTAAATAATCTTCCCGTATCGGCTGCGGCGCGAGCTGCGGATAAATGCACGACGATCCCAAGAACACCAGCTTCTTCGCCCCCTGCTGCCAAGCCGCGTGAATCACATTGGTCTGAATCGCCAGATTATCGTACAGAAACTCCGCCGGATGCGTCGCATTTGCCAGAATCCCGCCCACCTTCGCCGCCGCCAGAAATACAAACTCCGGCCGCTGCCGCGCGAAGAACCGCGACACCGCCGCTTGATTCCGCAGATCCAGTTCAGCCCGCGTCGTCAGAATTAGATTCAGGTAGCCGGCCGCCTTCAGTTGGCGGACGATAGCCGAACCCACCAGGCCGCCATGTCCCGCCACGAAAATCCGGCTCGAAGGTGTGAGCGGCCCGCTACCCATGTGCCCCCCCGCGCGGCGACACCACGTGCCCGGCTCGCACCAGCGTCAGTTCCTGCTGCGCCAGTTCCACATCGTGCTCCACCATTTGCCGCACCAATTCCTCGAAACTGATTTCGGGTTTCCAGCCCAGCACCCGCCGCGCCCTGCTAGCGTCACCCTGCAGCGAGTCCACTTCCGTCGGCCGGAAATAGCGGGCGTCCTTCTCCACGCACTTTTGCCAATCGACGCCCGCGTACGAAGCCGCCAGTTCCAGAAATTCACGGACTGAATAGTTGCCGCCCGTCGCCACTACGAAATCGCCCGGCTCGCTGTGCTGCAGCATCATCCACATCGCGCGCACATAATCCGCCGCATGACCCCAATCGCGCCGGGCATCCAGATTACCCAGATACAACTTCTCCTGCAGCCCCAGTTTGATGCGCCCCAGCGCCCGCGTGATCTTGCGCGTGACAAACGTTTCCCCGCGCCGCGGCGATTCGTGATTGAACAAAATTCCATTCGAAATAAACAGCCCGTATGCCTCGCGCTGATTTATCCCGTACCAATGCGCCGTAACTTTGCTTACCGCATAAGGAC
>JALYIB010000316.1 GCA_030775965.1 Acidobacteriota bacterium
GGGCAAGACCCAGTTCGGCTGCAGCGTTTCCATGTTGCGATCCCCCGAAGTCCCGCGCATTCTAGCCGCCGCCGGACTCGCCTGGACTTACCTCGACTCCGAACACGGCGCCTTCGATCTTGAAACCCTGCAAGACCTGATCCGCGCCGCCAACGACGCCGGCCTCTGCCCCATCGTGCGCGTGGCTGATCTCCAATACGCCCTGGTCGCACGCGCCCTGGATTGCGGCGCCCAAGGCGTCCTGTTCCCCCGCGTGGAGTCCCCGGAGTTATTAGAGCAAGCCATTAATTGGACCCGCTTCCCCCCCGAAGGCGTCCGCGGCTTCGGCCTGCAGCCCACCCACTTGGGCTACGAAGCAGCCACCATGCCCGAAATCATCGAGCACAGGAACGCCAACACCATGGTGGTGCTGCAAATCGAAACCCGCACAGCGCTCGATCGCATCGATGAGCTTTTATCGGTCCGGAATATAGACGCGGTCATGATAGGCCCCGCCGACCTCTCCGTCTCCCTAGGAGTCCCCGGCCAGTTCGAGCACCCCAAACTAGTAGAAGCCATCGAGAAAATCCGCGACGCCTGCAACCGCCACGGCATCGCCCCCGGCCTGCACATGCGTTCGCTAAAGCTAATCCAGTATTGGCGCGACCACGGCCTGCGCTTCCTAAGCTGCAACAGCGAAATTGGCTTCCTGCTGGACAAAGCCACCGAAACCGTGGCAGCGCTGAAGGGCTAACCCCGCCCGATCAGCGGCATCTTCGTAGCCATCACCGTCATGAACTGAACGTTGGCGTCAAGCGGCAGCTTAGCCATGTACAGCACCGCATCCACCACATGCCGCAAATCCAAACGTGGCTCCGGCATTGTCGTTCCGTTGGGTTGGAGAACGCCCACCGCCATGCGCTCGGTCATGGGCGTGGCGGCATTCCCGATGTCGATCTGTCCGCACGCGATATCGTGGGCCCGCCCATCCAGCGAGATGGCTTTCGTAAGCCCGGTAATGCCGTGTTTGGTGACGGTGTAAGGCGCGCTACGAGGACGCGGCGAGCGCGCCGAAATAGAGCCGTTATTAATGATGCGCCCGCCGCGCGGCTCCTGCGCCTTCATGATCCGGATCGCTTCCTGCGCGCATAGGAAACTGCCGGTAAGGTTGATCGCCAGGACTTTGCTCCACTGCTCGTAGCTCAGATCTTCCACGGAAATCACCGGGGCGCTGACGCCGGCGTTGTTAAACAGCAGGTCCAGCCGCCCATAAGTTTCCTTGACCCGCGCGAACAACGCCGCCACGGAATCCGGCTGACTCACGTCCGTTGGCGCCACCAGCATCTCCGGCCCCCCGCAAGCGATCGACGCCGTCGTGCGCAGTTCCTCCGCGCGCCGCCCCGCGATCACCACAGCCCACCCCTCGCCCCGTAGCCCCAGCGCCACCGCGCGCCCAATCCCGCTCCCCGCCCCCGTCACCACCGCGATCTTCATAGCGTCTTAGTCAAGCCCCCGTCGATATCGATCATCGACCCCTGCAAGAACCGCCCCTCCGGCCCCGCGATAAACGCCACCAATGCCGCAATGTCTTCCGGTTCGCCAACGCGCGTGGTCTTTGACGCCGCCACCATCTGCCGCTCCGCCGTGGCCAGATCCGTCCCCTGCTCCTTTGCCACAGTCTCCAGCCGCGTCTGAAATCGTCCCGTGCGCACCAGCCCCGGATTAATGACATTCACCTGCACCCCAGCGGCAATCCCCACCTCCGCCATCGCCTTAGCAAAGGACTGCATCGCCGCATTCACCGACCCGCCAATCGCAAACTCCGCCCCCGGCGTCCGCCCACCGGCTCCGGAGATATTGATCACCGACCCGCGCGCCGCCTTCAGATACGGCCAAGCCGCGCGCGTCAGCCGCACCGCGCCGAAAAATTTGAGCGCAAACCCATCCGCCCAATCTTCATCCGTGAGTTCCAGAAACGCCCCGCGTTTCGTAGCGCCCGCGTTATTGACCACGATATCGATGCCGCCAAAATGTTTCGCCGCAAATTCCGCAAGCTGTGCCGGACTCTCCGGCAGCCGCAGATCGAGCGCAATCGAAGTAGCCGTCCCGCCCGCGGCTTGAATCTCCTTGACCCCGGCCTCCAAAGCCGCCCCATCGCGCGCGCACAACACCGTCTTTGCTCCGTCTTTGGCCAGACGCAGGGCGATAGCACAGCCAATCCCGCGACTGGCTCCCGTGACAATGGCAGTCTTCCCCGTGAACATCGCCATTACGATTGTGTCCCCGCGTCCGCCCGATTGATCATGAACGTCGACATCCCTTCAAAAAAGTCTCGCACATATTTTTCCGCATCCGCTGGAAACGCCGCCTGCTTCAAAGCGGCGTCCATGAACTGCATCCAGCGATCCCGCGCCGCTTTCGTCACCGGAAACGGAATATGGCGCGCCCGCAAGCGAGGATGCCCGCGCTCTTCGATATACCGTTGCGGCCCGCCAAAACGATAGATCAAATAATCCCGCAGCCGCTGCTCCGCCCCAGCTAAATCGTGCTTCGGATACATCGGCCCCAAGATGTCGTCATCCGGCACCTGCTGATAAAACGCCGCGATCAAACGCGCGAACCCGTCCTCGCCCACCACGGAAAACACTTCCATTTCATCCATTCAAAACGATGCTAGCAGCCGCACAGGTCCTAGTGAAAGTCGTGCGAGACCCCCGCCGCCGCATCCACCCGCAGCGCCTCCACCCGCGAAGCCTTCACCGACACTGACCCCCGCTGGTTTTGCAGAATGCCCTCGATCAGCAGAAACGGTTCTTCCACAATCGTCAGCCGCTGCGCAGCAAACAGATCCGGCAGAATAATAGCGTTAGAAACCCCAGTCTCGTCTTCCAGACTCACAAACAAAAACCCTTTCGCAGTGCCCGGACGCTGGCGGCAAATAACGCTCCCCGCAATGCGCACCAGCACCCCATCCGCAAGGCCCCCCAGTCGCGCCGCCGGAGTCACGCCCAGCCCGTCCATGTGCCCGCGATGTAGCCGCATTGGATGCATCCCAATCGTCAACCCGGTAGAACGATAGTCCGCGAACAGCCGCTCTTCCGGCCGCATGACAGCCAGCGGCGACGTCTCCCTCTCAGCCGTTGCAGCTTCCAGCAACTCCCCCACCGGCCGCGCCGCCAGCTCAGCATCCCACAGCGCTTCCCGCCGGTGACTCGCCTGGTCGCGAATAAAATTCAACGCCCCCGCCTGCGCCAGCGAATTCAATTCTTCCTTGCGGATCGCCGCCACCCGCCGCACCAAATCGCGAATGCTAGCGAACCGCGCGCGCGTCCGCTCCTCAATCATGCGCGCCGCAATTTCCCGCCGCAGTCCCTTGAGATAGTTGAACCCTAAGCGCACCACCCACCCGCCCGCAGCTTGCTCCAGCGTGCACTTCCATTCCGACCGCGTCACATCGATAGGTCTGAAGTGCAACCCATGCCGCTGCGCATCCTTCACCAGCGTCGCCGGATGATAAAACCCCATCGGTTGATTGTTCAACATAGCCGCCGTGAAAGCCGCCAGATAACGGCACTTCAAATAAGCGCTAGCATAAGCCAGCAGAGCAAAACTAGCCGCGTGCGATTCCGGAAACCCATAAGCCGCGAAGGACCCGATCGAGCGCACAATCAAATCCTGAACCTCCCCGCCAATCCCATTGCGCGTCATCCCCTCGCGCAGCTTCCCTTCAATCTCCTTCATGCGTTTTTCCGAGCGCTTAAATCCCATCGCCCGCCGCAGCTCTTCCGCCTGCCCTCCCGTAAACCCCGCGACAATCATCGCCATGCTCAAAAGCTGCTCTTGAAATAACGGCACCCCCAGCGTTCGTTTGAGCACCGGCTCCAAATCCGGATGCGGATACGTGACCGCCTCCAACTTTTGCCGCCGCCGCAGATACGGATGCAGCATCTTCCCCACAATAGGACCCGGCCGAATAATCGCCACCTGCACCACCATGTCGTAAAACTTATCCGGCCGCAGGCTCGGCAGAAACGACATCTGCGCCCGGCTCTCCACCTGAAACATCCCGATGGTGTCAGCCTTCTGCAGCGCCCCGTAGACCAGCGGATCGCCCTCCGGCAGATGCGCCAAGTCCACCTCTTCGCCGTAATGCTCGCGAATCAGCCCAATCGATTCCTTCATCACCGCCATCATCCCCAACCCCAGCAGATCCACTTTGACGATGCCCATATCGGCGCAGTCTTCTTTATCCCACTGCACGACAAACCGCCCCGGCATCGTCGCGGGCTGCAAAGGCACGATCGAATCGAGCTGCCCCTGGCAGATCACCATACCTCCGGAATGCTGCCCCAAATGCCGCGGCAGATCCTGCACCCGCTCATAGAGCGATAGAAATTTCCGCACCAGGGGTTGCTTCAAATCCACGCCCGCTTCGTTAAACTGACGCTCCGAAGTATCCGCCGCGTCATGAAAACCCCAATGCGGAACCACCTTTGCCAAACGCCCCAGCGTCTCTTCGTCGAAGCCCAGCACCTTACCGATATCGCGCGCCGCCGAGCGCCCGCGATAAGTAATCACATTGGCCGTCATCGCCGCGCCCAGTTGCCCATAGCGTTGGTAGACATACTGAATCGCGCTCTCCCGTTCATCGCCGCTAGCCAGATCCAGATCGATATCCGGCCACTCCCCGCGTTCTTCCGAAAGAAACCGCTCGAACAACAGATTCATCCCCACCGGATCCACCGCCGTGATTTCGAGCGCATAACACACCGCGCTATTAGCAGCCGAGCCACGTCCTTGCACCAGCAGCCCCTGCTGCTTGCAGAAACGAACAATGTCCCAAACAATCAAAAAATACCCAGCCAGATTGAGCTTCTCGATCATCGCCAGCTCGCGCTCAATCTGCCGCCGAGCTTTCTCGTGATACGGCTGGTAGCGCCGCCGCGCCCCCTGATCGGCAAGTTGGCGCAGATAAGAATTCATAGTCTCGCCCGAAGGCACCGGGTACGCCGGAAACTGATACCCCAAATCGCAAAGCGTGAATTGCAACCGCGCCGCCAGATTCTGCGTGTTGACGATAGCCTCCGGCAAATCAGCGAACAGCTGGCACATCTGCGCCGCACTCTTCAGATGCCGCTCCGCATTTTTAGCCAGCAGCCTCCCCGCCTCAAAAATAGTAGTCTTGTGCCGCACACAAGTCAGCGCATCCAGCAAATCGCGCTCATCTTCCATCGCGTGCGAGACCCCATTCGTCGCCAGCAGCGGCAATTGCAGTTTGCGTGCGACAGCAATAGCGTCTTGGTTGTGGCGCTCCTCCGCGCGATCGTAATGCCGCTGCACTTCGACAAAAACATTGTGCCGCCCGAAGATCTCGACCATCCGCTCCACCCGCTCGCCGCTCATACACACCAACCCCGCGGCATGTTCCGCGACATCGTCCGTGCTAGCCGCAGCACTCTCCTGATCCCCATGCCCCGTGCGCATTTTGATCATGGTCAGCAGCCGGCACAAGTTCTGATAACCCAGCCGTGACTCCGCCAGTAGAGCGTAACGAA
>JALYIB010000317.1 GCA_030775965.1 Acidobacteriota bacterium
CTCGGCTTCCGCGTCACGCTCACGCGCTCGCGCGAAGGCAAAATCCTGGCGTTCATGGCCCTCTTCGCGCTGCCCATCATGGCCGCCTGGAGCGGCTTCTCCAAGCAGATGGAGCGCGCTGAATCCACCAAATTCTGCCTCTCCTGCCACGTGATGGATGGCTTCGGCCGCAGCCTTTATATCGACGACCCCAGCTCCGTCCCCGCCGCGCACTTCCAGAACAACCGCATCCCCCGCGAGCAAGCCTGCTACACCTGCCACACCGAATACACCATGTTCGGGCCTATGAAATCCAAACTCCGCGGACTGCGCCATCTGTATGTGCAATACATCGCCGGCGCGCCCCCACCGGAAAGCATCAAATTGTACGATCCCTTTCAGAACCGCGAGTGCCTCCACTGCCATCTCGGCGCGCGCGTGTTTGAAGAAGGCTCCGCGCATAACAAGACTCCCGATCTGCTGAGCCGCATCAAGTCCAACCAGCTCTCCTGCACCTCCAGCGGCTGCCACGAATTCATTCACGACGTCGCCTCGCTCAAAGACGACAAGTTGTGGAAGGAGAAGTAATGGGCATGGACACGTCCGCAACCGAACGCCGTATCCGCTGGGCCAGTCTTCTGGTGGGCGCCGGATTACTGGTGCAGCTCGCTTCTCTTTTAACCGTGCACCCACTGGCGTTCGTCGCATTCCTGGCGGTGGGATGCCCACTCATGGCTGCCGGCATCGTGCTGTATCTCTTTTCTCTGGTCACTTGAGAACTAGCGATACTGGTGGCGATGGATCTCGCCGCTTGGGAGCAGCGCTATCGCGCGCAAGAAGAAATCCGGGAGCCGTCGCCGCATCCCTTATTAGTCGAAACCGCCCGTTCCCTGCCCCCCGGCCGCGCGCTCGACCTAGCCTGCGGCGCTGGCCGCAATGCCCTGTGGCTCGCGCAACGCGGCTGGAACGTCACCGCTGTCGACGGCTCCGCTACGGCCATCGAAATCCTCCGCCAGCGCGCCGCCGGCTTGCGCATCGCAACCCAAATTGCCGATCTCGAAGACGCGCGCTTTACCATCGAACCCGCCAGCTACGATCTGATCGCCATCTGCTATTACCTCGAGCGCAAGCTGTTCGCCCCCGCCCAGCGCGCCCTGGTGGCCGGCGGCATCCTCATCGCGATCGCGTTGCTGGCAGAACCCGGCAAAGATAATTCGTTTCGCGTCGAACCCGGCGAACTCGCCCGCACCTTCGACGGTTGGGAGATCCTTCACTACCGCGAAGGCCGCGACGCCTGGGAACACGCCGTCGCCGAAATCGCCGCCCGCAAGCCTAGCTGAGTGAAACCGACCCATGGCCGCTGGGCGGCAGGGCGTCCCCATTACACGCCGCTTTTGCCCGCTAGCCGTAGGGATCGCCAGCGGCTGGAGCTTCGCCGCAGGGATGGGTGTCCCCGCCCGCTGGCGGCGCGGTGGTGATAGGATGACCGCATGAAGAAATCGCTGGCGCGCCGCCGCTTCTTGCAGGGCACCGCCGTCGGAGCTGCCGCCGCTGTCGTTCCTCTCCCCGCCAAGGCGCAAACCGCGCAGCCACCGGCGACGCCCGCTCCGCTGTCCAAAGCCGCCGAAACGCAAATACCGCCGGTGCTCGAAGTTCTCACCGCCGACCGCCCCGGTTCCGATTTCATGGTCGACATCCTGAAGTCGCTCAACATCGAATACGTGTGCGCCAACCCTGGCTCCAGCTTCCGCGGCCTGCACGAATCGCTGGTCAATTACGGCGGCAACAAAAATCCCGAGCTGATCACCTGCTGCCACGAAGAAGCCTCGGTAGCGATGGCGCACGGCTACGCCAAGATCGAGGGCAAGCCGCTGGCCGTGATGCTGCACGGCCCCGTGGGCCTGCAACACGGCGCCATGGCAATCTACAACGCCTATTGCGACCGCGCTCCCATCGTTTTGTTGGTGGGCAATGCGCTCGACGCGACCCAGCGCCGTCCGGGAGTCGAATGGGTGCACAGCGCTCCCGACGCCGCGGCCATGGTGCGCGATTTCGTCAAGTGGGACGACGTTCCCATCTCGCTTACGCATTTCGCCGAGTCCACCGTGCGCGGCTACAAGATCGCGATGACGCCTCCAATGATGCCGGTGCTGATCGTGGCGGATGGCGAGTTGCAAGAGCGCCCCATGGAAGCGCGCGAAGGCTTGCACGTCCCCAAGCTCCCCGCGATGTCGCCGCCGCAAGGCGATTCGGCGGCGGTAGCGGAAGTCGCGCGCCTGCTGATCGCGGCGCAAAACCCGGTGCTGGTTGCCGACCGCGCCGCGCGCACGCCGACGGGCATGAAACTGTTGGTGGACCTGGCCGAAACCTTGCAAGCGCCAGTGATCGATCAATGGGGACGCCTGAATTTCCCGGTGCGCCATCCCTTGAATCACAGCGACAACGCGCGCGCCTTGATCGCCAACGCCGACGTGATTCTAGGACTCGAGCTCACGGATTTCTGGGGCACCGTCAACGCCTATCGCGATCAGCAGGTGCGCAGCTCGCGCTCGATCACCAAGCCCGCGGCGAAGCTCATCAGCATCACCGCCGGGGACCTCTACGCGAAGGGCAACATGCAAGACTTGCAGCGCTATCCGGAAGTGGACCTGGCCCTTCAAGCCGACGCCGAAGCCACGCTGCCATCGCTGATCGAAGCCGTCAAACGCCAACTCACGGCAGATCGCAAGCGCGCCTTCGAAGATCGCGGCGTGAAGCTCGCGGCCGCGCGCCGAGAACTTTTGGAGCAAGCCCGCACGGCGGCCACATACGGTTGGGACGCCAGCCCCATCAGCACGGCGCGCCTCTGCGCCGAGCTCTACGGACAAATCAAAAATGAAGACTGGTCGCTCGCGTCCTCTCCCAACTTCGTCAGCAACTGGCCGCTGCGCCTGTGGGACATGACCAAGCCGTATCAATACATCGGCGGCTCCGGCGGCTACGGCGAAGGTTACGGAGCGCCGTCGTCGACCGGCGCCGCGCTGGCCAATCGCAAACACGGCCGCATCACCGTGGCGATTCAGAATGACGGCGACCTGATGTATTCGAACGGTGTCTTGTGGACCGCGGCCCATCACCGCATCCCGCTGCTGAGCGTGATGCACAACAATCGCGCCTATCATCAGGAAGTGATGCACGTGCAGCGCATGGCCGCCCGCCACCAGCGCGGCATTGAGCAGGCCGGCGTCGGCACCAAGCTCAGCGATCCCAATATCGATTACGCGAAAGTCGCGCAAGGCATGGGCGTCTTCGCCGAAGGACCGGTCACCGATCCCAAGGATCTGGGCCCCGCCATCGCACGCGCGCTCGCCGTGGTGAAACGCGGCGAACCGGCATTGGTCGACGTCGTCACGCAGCCGCGCTAGTTGGTGTCAGATCAAGGATGCAGGGTGAGCGAGGCCTTGCCGGAGGCTCCGGCGTAGATTAATTCTAGGGAGCGGATATTGGTGACTTTGCCGCCGTACTCGAAATAAATCAGGCCGGCCTCGGGAAGTACGCGATCGCCTTCGGGTAAAGAGGCTTTGAGAACCTTTTGTTCCATGGCGCGTTTCAACTCGACGGGCACGTGAAACACCGGGGGCGGTGCGGGATCGTTCTTGTCGTTTCCGCCGGCGTTGACGCCGCCCTTGGACTTCTTGATCTCCGGCGGGGCTAGATCCTCCCACGCGGGATCTTTGGCATTCTTGGAAACGAGCCCGTAAGGCTGCGCGGGCGAGGGCAATTTCTTGCCGTTGATGCGGATGGAAAAATCTTCGTGGGAAAGTTTGACGCGCGCTTCGGGCGGTCCGAAAACGCCTACTTCGACCACCACGTAGTCTTGGGT
>JALYIB010000318.1 GCA_030775965.1 Acidobacteriota bacterium
GAGCAGGGCCGCCTGCAACTGGAAGCGGCGGTGAAACTGCGGCCCGATTTTATAGTGGCGCGGGATATGCTGGCGCGGCTTTACCTGGTGAAAAAAGATTATGCCAAGGCTTTGAAGGAATCCGAGGATACCATCGCTATGAACAAGAGCGATGTACAGGCGCGGCTGACGCGATCGACGGCACTGATGGCGCTGGGCGACGGGCAGAAGGCGCGCGAAGAGGTCGATTCGGTTCTGCAGGTGGCTCCGAATAATCCGGATGCGCGCTACCAGTCGGGTTTTCTGGCGTGGCAGCAAAAAGATTACAAGCGCGCCGAAGCAGCATTTTCGCAGCTGAGCCAGACCAATCCCAAGGACGCGCGCGGGATATTGGGAGTGGCGGAAACCATGAGCAGCGAGAATCATCTTCCGCAAGGGATCAAGCTGGTGGAAGACGCGCTGGCCAAGGAGCCGGCGCGGCGCGACCTGGAACTGGCGCTGGCGAATCTGTACGTCCGTGATTTGCGCTACGATGCGGCGATCGGGCGATTTGAAGACCTGCTGAAGGTGCAGCCGAAATCGGGCGATTTGTTGCTGCGGCTGGCGGAAACGCAACGGCGCAAGGGCGACATTAACGCGGCCATCGAGACATTCCGGCGGGCCAGCCAGGCGACGCCGACGGATGCGCGGCCGCTGCTGCAACTGGGGCTGCTCCTCGACGGCACGGGGCGCCGCGATCAGGCCAGGCCGATCTACGAACAGATTCTGAAAATACAGCCCGACCATCCGATCGCGCTGAACAATCTGGCGTTCATCAAGGCCGAAGACGGGCAGGATCTGGACGAAGCTTTGACCATGGCGCAGCGGGCGCGGCAGGGCCTGCCGAACTCGCCCGACATCATGGACACGCTGGGCTGGATTTACCTCAAGAAAAACTTAAGCGACGATGCCATCCGCACCTTCAAGGAACTGGTGACGGCCGATCCCAACCGGGCCACGTACCACTATCACTACGGCATGGCTCTGCTGCAAAAGGGCGACAAGTTGTCGGCGAAACGGGAACTGGAGACGGCTATCAAGTTCAATCCGTCGAAAGACGACGCCGGAAAGATACAAAAGTTATTGGCCAGCATGTAGGCGGACGACTCCTACGTGAGCTGGTCCCGGGCTGTCCCCTACGTTGCTCCTTTTGTCATCTTCCTGGCGCTGATCGGGCTCGGCCGCTTATGGCCCAGGGCCGCGCTGGCCGACGAAATCTTCCGGCTGGCGGTAATGCTGGCGGTGTTGTGGGCGGTGGCGCGCCCCGTGCTGCATTTTAAGATCGAGCAGGCGGGCGCGAGCGCACTGGTGGGGGCGGCGATCTTCGTCCTGTGGATCGCGCCGGATCTATTATTTCCTCAGTACCGGTCTTTCTTCCTATTCGACAATTCGCTGGTGGGAATGGCGCGGAGCTCGCTTTCCGGCGCGGGACGGCGGGACGTTGCGGTGCTGTTTCTGCGGACGCTGCGGGCGGTGGCGATTGTGCCTATCGTCGAAGAATTATTCTGGCGCGGCTGGCTGCTGCGCTGGGTGATCGATACCGATTTTGAGCGGGTGCCGCTGGGGACTTATTCGGCGCTGTCCTTCTGGGCGGTGGCGCTGCTGTTTGCAAGCGAACATGGTCCATACTGGGACGTGGGCCTGGTGGCGGGAATCATTTTCAACTGGTGGATGATCCGCCGCAAGAGCCTGGGCGATTTGATTTTGGCGCACGCGGTGGCAAACGCTTGTCTGAGCGGGTACGTGATCGCGTGCGGGAAATGGGAATATTGGCTTTGACCAAGACTGCACACGCGCTGGAAAGCGGAATGGAACAAGTTCGGGCGGGAGCTTCGGCGGCGGCCGCTAAAGTGGCGCTGTTCGACTTCGACGGGACGATCTCGGTCATCAGATCCGGCTGGGTGGATGTGATGGCTCCGATGATGGTGGAGATTCTGCTGGATTTGAAAAGCGGGGAATCGGAAGCGGAGCTGCGCGCGCTGATACAAGAGATGATCTGGCGGACCACGGGCAAAGAGACCATCTACCAGATGATGGATTTCGCCGATCACGTGACCAAGCGCGGCGGGCAGGCGCTCGACCCCAAGGTGTACAAGAAGATGTATCTGGACCGGCTGTGGACGGTGATCAGCGGGCGCATCGAGGACTTGAAGCAAGGGCGGACGGCTCCCGAGCAATACATGGTGCCGGGGGCGCGGGCGCTGCTCGAGAGCTTGAAAGAGCGCGGGCTCAAGATGTATCTGGCGAGCGGAACCGATGAAGTCTTCATGAAAGAAGAAGCGCGCCTGTTGGGGGTGGTGCCGTTTTTCGAGGGCGGGGTTTTCGGGGCGCAGGACGACTTGCAAAGCTTCTCGAAGAAGATTTTGATCCAGCGGATTGTTTCCAGCACGGATGTGCGCGGCGAGGAAATTGTGGGCTTCGGCGACGGCTATGTCGAGATCGAGGAAGTGAAGCTGGTGGGGGGCGTGACGGTGGGCGTGGCTACCAAAGAACCGGCTTGCGCCGAGGTGGACCCGTGGAAACGGCAGAGGCTGATTGGCGTGGGCGCGGATTACATCGTGCCTAATTTTCTGGCTCGCGAGAAATTACTCAGTTCGTTATTTGCGTGAAGATCCTAGCCATCGACATCGGCGGCACTAAGTTTACGCTGGCGCTGTTTGAGGGCGGGCGAATGACGCGGCGGGAATCGCACGCTAGCGATCGCGCACAAGGGCGCGAGTGGATGCTGCGGCAGATCGCGGGCATCCTTGCCGGGTGGAACAACATCGAACGCTGCGGGATTGGCTTTGGCGGGCCCGTGGACTTTCCACGGCAACGCGTGGCGCTGTCGACGCACGCGGGCGGATGGCGGGACTTTCCACTTTCGCAATACGTCGAAGACTTGCTGGGCGTCCCTACCGTCATGGACAACGACGCTAACGCCGGCGCATTGGGGGAAGCGCGCTATGGCGTGGGCGGCCCGCTGCCGTTATTTTATGTGACGCTTTCGACGGGGATTGGCGGCGGGTTGATTCTGGGAGATGGCAGCGTGTATCGCGGCGCGGATTCCTGGGCGGGCGAGATTGGGCATCTGACGGTTCAACCGGGCGGGCCGGAGTGTTTGTGCGGGGCTCGCGGGTGCCTGGAGCGCATGTGCAGCGGGTTGTGGCTGGAGCGGGATCATGGGCGTCCGGCGCGGGAGTTGCTGCAAGACCCGGCGTTCGTGGAACGCTACGTGGTGAATCTGACGCTAGGGTTGAAGGCGGCGATTATGTTGATCAATCCGGCTCGCGTGGTGTTGGGGGGCGGCGTTGCCAAGGCCGGGGACGCGTTGTTAGTGCCGTTGCGGGCGGAGTTGGGGCGGCAAATAACAGCGTGGTCGGGGGCGCGCGTCGAAGTGGTGGGGGCGGGGTTGGGCGATGACAGCGTGCTGTGGGGCGGGCTGGCGCTAGCGGAAACTATTTCTTAAACAAACTGTCGAAGGCGGCGCGGGCGTCGCCGGCGTTGCGTGGGGCAGTGTTCGGCAGGGAGCTGGCGGCGGCGGGCGGCGGCGCTGCCGAATCGCGCGCCACGGTAACGCGCGGCTTGAACAGCGTGCAATCGTTGGCCTGATCCTTCACGACAATGCGCACGGGAACGGGCTTCACGCACTGGAAGCGCGTGGAGGGTTCAAAGTAGGCGCACTGTTTGCAGCAGTGCAGAGCGGTGTGGCACTTGGGACACTCGGCCGGAAACTCGGAGCCCGCCAAAAGCGTAGTGGAACAATTGAAGCAGCGCGCGGCGGCTACGGCCTGCACCAGGCGGGGCAGGCGCGGACCGGTGACATCCAGAGGCGGACGCGGGCCGGACGGGCGCGGACGATCTTCACGGTGGGTATCGTTGTTTGCGGAGAAGTCGCGGTTCGATTCCTGATAGCCGCGTTGCTTGTACTTGCGATCGGCGTCCATGTTGCGGATTGGCGCTCCTTGAAATGTATACAGCTCACGCGCTGCGATGGAGACCCGGAAAATTTGCGATGCGAGACGGCAGAGCCTTCCAGTCTTGGGGTACTTGCGAAACTGGATCGCTCACTAACTGCCTAAACCACTATGTACCACGGAACGGCCGCGGAATCCAGTTAAATCTTTTGAGCTGCTTGGATATCGGATCAATGCTGTACATAC
>JALYIB010000319.1 GCA_030775965.1 Acidobacteriota bacterium
CACCAGCGGATGAAGGGCGAGCCCACGCAATACATCACGGGACGGCAGGAGTTTTACGGGCGCGAGTTCCGGGTGACGCGGGATGTGTTGATTCCCCGCCCTGAGACGGAACATCTGATCGAAGCGGCGCTGGCTCGCGGCGCGGAAAGCATCTTAGACATCGGCACGGGATCGGGCGCGATTGCGGTGACGCTGGCGTTGGAAACTACGATGCGCGTGACGGCCACCGATGTCTCGCCTGCTGCCCTGCGAGTCGCGCGGCAGAATGCACAGGCTCTGGCGGCGCGGGTTGATTTCGTCGCTTGCGATTTGGGCGCTGCGTTCAACGACGGATCGTTCGATCTGGTGGTTTCAAATCCTCCTTATGTTGCGGAGCGCGATCGTGCTTCGCTTCAATCTGAAGTTCGCGATCACGAGCCGGGGCTGGCGCTCTTCGGCGGAGAGGATGGGCTCGCGGTCTATAGGCGGCTTATTCCTGAAGCGACGCGGCTGCTGCGCCCGGATGGCTGGCTTATGATGGAACTCGGCGACGCTGAAGCGGTGCGCGAGATGTGCGCTGATTGGAGCGGCGTTGAAGTCGTGAACGACCTGGCGGGGATACCGCGGGTGCTGCTGGCTCGAAGGCCATGAGAAGTTATTTCCACCTCGACATGGATGCGTTCTTCGTCTCGGTGGAAGAGCTGTTCGACCCTTCGCTCAAGGGCAAACCGGTCGTCGTGGGCGGGAAATCCAACCAACGCGGGGTAGTGTCGGCCGCGTCTTATGCGGCGCGTAAGTTTGGCGTGCATTCAGCGATGCCCCTGCGGACGGCTTACAAATTGTGTCCGCAGGCGATCTTCGTCGAAGGGCATCGTGAGCGGTATGTCGAGTACTCCGGCAAAGTTTATGAAGTCCTGCAAAAGTTTTCACCGCGCGTGGAGATGGCGTCGATCGATGAGGCTTATCTGGACCTGACCGGCACGGAACGCCTGCTGGGGGCTCCGCTGGCGGCGCATGCGCTGCACAATGCGGTGCGCGGCGCGACGAATCTGAATTGTTCGATTGGCGCGGCGTCATCGCGGTTGGTTGCGAAGATCGCTTCGGATCAGGCGAAGCCGCACGGAATTTTGTGGATTCCGCCGGGAAATGAAGCGCGATTTCTGGCGCCATTGGATGTGCGGAAGATCCCGGGGGTGGGCAAAGTTACGGAGCGTCATCTGCACAAATGTGGGATCCGCAAGATCGGGGATCTGGCGCGGCTGGACCAGCCGTTTCTTGAAGAACGGTTCGGGAAATGGGGATTGGCGCTGGCTGGGAAGGCGCGCGGCGAGGACGCCGGCGGGTGGTTCGATGGCGAGATCGGAGAGGGCGACGATCCGAAGTCTATCAGCCACGAACACACTTTTTCGGTGGACACGGCGGACACCACCGCGCTCGACGCGATGCTGATTCGGCTTTCCGAGATGGTCTCGCGGCGTTTGCGGGATCACCACTTGCACGCCCGCACGGTGCAGGTGAAGCTGCGCTACTCGGATTTCTCCACGTTCACGCGGGCCCGCACTTTGGATCATGCCACGCAGATCGATCCCGAACTGGCGGCGGCGGTGCGCGATCTGTTTCGCAAGCATTGGACGGGCAAGCCCATCCGGCTGCTGGGGGTCTACGCGCAATCGCTTGACAGCGGCGAAGGGCAGACCAGTTTGCTCGACGAAGCGCAGACCGAGCGCTGGCGGAAGACACTGAAGGCGGTGGATAAGCTGCGCGAGAAATACGGCGACACCACGGTTTCGCAGGCGGCCGGATTGAAGGCGGCATTTCATGCGAGAGTGCATGAAAATCCAGAAAATCTTCCGGGGAAAGACCCGCGTAGAAAGGAATCGGAACAGGAGTGACGATTTGAGAGACCTACGCCGCCGATCGAGAGGAGTTCGAGCGTTCATTTTGCATCCTGAGATCGGTGCTCCGAAGTGGAAGAGCATGGTGGCGGGGTACGGGTGGCATTGCCGGCACCACGTCGCGCGGATCGCGGCAACACGGCGGCGGATGGGCTGGTAAACTTAAGAGAAGTGCAACTATCCATCGTCATTCCGATTCATAACGAGGAGCCGTCTATCCTGCCGCTTTACGACCGGCTGACGCTGGTGCTGGAGAAGCTGCGGAAACCTTACGAGATTATTTTCGTCGACGACGCTTCGACGGATCGCAGTTTCGATCTGCTGGCGAATCTAGTGGAGACCGACGGGCGCTTGAAAGTGATTCGTCTGCGGCGCAACTTCGGACAGACTGCCGCGCTGGCCGCCGGGTTCGATGAGGCGCAGGGCACCGTGATCATTTCGCTCGACGGCGATTTGCAGCATGCGCCGGAAGACATTCCGGCGCTGCTTGAGAAGATCGAGGAGGGCTACGATATCGCGAGCGGCTGGCGCAAGAATCGCGTGGATAACGCGGTGACGCGCAAAATTCCATCGCGTATCGCGAATTGGCTGATGGCCAAAGTGTCGCACGTCGAGCTGCGCGATTTCGGCACCACATTCAAGGCTTATCGCGCTGAAATCATCAAAGACGTGAATCTCTACGGCGAGCTGCACCGCTTTATTCCCGCGCTCGCGTCGCTCTACGGGGCTCGTATCGCCGAGGTGCCGATCAAGAACATTCCGCGGCCGGCGGGCGGCTCGCATTACGGGCTGAGCCGCACGTTCCGGGTGATGTTCGACATCTTCACCATTTGGTTTCTGCTCAAGTATTTTACGCGCCCCATGCACTTCTTCGGCAAGTGGGGCGTGATGTCGGCGGGACTGGGCGGCGGAATTTTGGCGTTTCTCGCCGGTAAAAAAATGATCATCGGTGGCGATATTATTCAGCAGCACGGGCCGTTGATGGTGGCCGGAGCGCTGGCGTTGATCACGGGCGTGATTCTGTTCTGCACTGGATTGTTGGGCGAGGTTCTCACGCGCACATATTACGAGAGCCAAGGCCGGCGGATTTACGCCGTGCGCGAAATCCGCAGTAAGCGCGAGGCGCAGGCTCCGGAAGGGGCGCAGGGAGCACACGGCAGTCGCGGATGAAATTGCGCGCGGTCATTTTTGATTACGGCAACGTGATCTGCCGCCCGCCTGCTCCACGGCAATTAAGCGACGCGGCGGAGCTGTGCGGACTAAGCGTCGAGAACTTCGTACAGGCTTTCTGGCACAAACGGCGGGAGTACGATCGAGGGTCCGATGCGTGGGCGTACTGGCGGGACATCGCGGAGACGAGTGGGCGGGTCTTCGATGAGGCGCTGATCGCGGAGATGATGCGGCGCGAAGTGGATTTCTGGGGACGCTTCGACTGGCGCGTGCTGAATTGGGCCCGCGACCTGCGGGCGGCTGGCCTGCGGACTGGCATTCTTTCTAATCTTCCGCGGACGCTGGGAGAGAAGCTGCGCAGCGAAGCGGGCTTTTTGGACCACTTCGACCAGGTGACGTTCTCTTACGAGTTGGGCGTAATCAAGCCGGAGGCGGCGATTTACCGGCATGCCATCGAAGGGCTCGGCGTGGAGCCGGCGGAGGCGCTCTTCCTCGACGATCGTCCGGAGAACGTGGAGGGTGCGCGGGCGGCAGGCATTCACGCGGAGATTTTCAGTTCTTGGGAAGACTTTTTGGAGCGCGATTGTCTGCGGTATGGTTTGCCTTGTCCGCAAACCAGCGACGGAAACTGATTTCGCGAGCGGTGTTGAAATGCTCGTGATGAAAATCAGGCTCTGTCCTTGTTTTCCCTGATACAATCCGGGTAGGACCCAAGCATGACTTCTCCTTCCGGTCTCCCTCATACCCTCGGCAGTCTTCGTGCCTCAGACACTTTTCAGCAAATGCGCGGCGTCAAGGATGAGCTGCGTGAGAATCTGATTTGCAAACTCGAAAAGAAAGAAGCGCTGTTCCCAGGCATCGTGGGCTACGAGGACACGGTGGCGCCGCAGGTGGTGAACGCGGTGCTGTCGAAGCACAACTTCATCTTGCTGGGGCTGCGCGGGCAGGCGAAGACGCGGCTGATCCGCATGCTGACTTCGCTGCTGGACGAATACGTGCCGTATATCGCTGGGTGCGAGATTCACGATCATCCCTTCGCTCCCATCTGCAAACCGTGCCGCATGCTGGTTCACGAACGGGGCGACTCCACGCCTATCGCGTGGCTGGGGCGTGAAGAGCGTTACGTTGAGAAGCTGGCTACGCCGGACGTCACCATTGCCGACATGATCGGCGACATCGATCCGATCAAGGCCGCGCGCACGGGCGAAACCATGGGGAGCGAATTGACCGTGCACTACGGCCTGCTGCCGCGCGCCAACCGCGGGATCTTCGCTATTAACGAGCTGCCGGATTTAGCGGGCAAGATTCAGGTCGGCCTATTCAACATCATGCAG
>JALYIB010000320.1 GCA_030775965.1 Acidobacteriota bacterium
TTCTAAGGGCGGCACGATGTCGCTTTACATCCTCGACAATGCCGGCGAGTTCGTGCACATGGAGCGCATGGATGGTCAAGTGGCCCTCAATATCCGCACCGGGCTCCTAAAAGCGCAAACGGCGTTGAAGACGCGGCAGCCCACCAGTATCAATGCGGCGCAACTCAAAAATAATCCGGCCGGTATTCCGCGGGCCACCACATACTTTAATCTGTTCACCAACGCGGGCGGCATGCCGATTGTGGTGGACGGGCAAATGATCGGCGCCATGGGCGTCGCTGGAGGCGCTGGTGGAACCGCGGGTGCCGGTGGCGGCGGGGGTGGCGGCGATGAGAATTGCGCCATCGAGGGATTGAAGGCGGCCTTCGGCGAGCACGTTACGCTGCCGGTTTATCCAGCCGCGAAGTAAGCTCTCCCAGTTTGCGCAGTAACGGCGGCATGGTCAGCCCCTGCATAAAAATGGACGCCGCGACTACGGCAAAGCTCACGGTGATGATCTCTTCGCGTCCGGGGAGTTCCGCGGGGAGCCCCAAGGCGAGCGCCAACGCGAGGGCCCCGCGCAATCCGCCCCAAAATAATAGGTGCTGGTGTTTGGCTTCGACACGCAGCGCGGAGCGCGAGAACAGCCAGCAGCACGGGTAGACGGCAACCGCCCGTCCCAGAAGGACGATTGCGATGGCGGCCGCGGCGGGACGCCATACGGATGCGAAGTGTTGTTGCGCGAGGTGGAGTCCCAGCAATAGGAACACCAGTGAGTTGGCGACGAAGGCGGCGAATTCCCAGAACGCTTCCACCGCTTCGCGGCCTTTGTCAGTGATCGCTCCGAGAGGGCCCAGGTTGCCCAGCATCATTCCTGTGGTGACGGTGGCGAGGATGCCGGAGAGGTGGAAGTGTTCGGCCAGCAGGAACGATCCGTACGCGGCGACGGTCGTGAACGCTAGCTCGACTAAGTGATCGGTGGCGGGCCCCGCGAGCAACAAAACGGCTCCGGCGACGGCCGCTCCGCTCAATATGCCGCCCCCGGCCGTGATGACGAGCGTGCGCGTGAGATCGAACGCCGTGAAGTGCTGGCCTAGTGCCCGTGCAACTACGATTCCAAAGGCGACGGCGGCGGTGCCATCGTTGAACAGGCTCTCGGCTTCCACTAAGAGGCGTAGGCGGCCGCGCACGCCGGATTCCTTAAAGGTGGCGATGACGGAGACGGGGTCTGTGGCGGCGATCAGGACTCCGAAGACCAGCGCGGCCATCCAGGTCCAGCCGGAAATGTAATGCATGCCGGCTGCTGTCAATGCGGCGGCTAGGACCACGCCCAACGTCGCTAGAAGCAAGATCACGGGCAAGTCGCGGCGCAACGGTTTCCAGGGGAGTTGAAACGCAGCTTCGAAGACCAGCGGCGGCAGCAGCGTCGTGAATATCAAGTCTTTCGTGAGTGGGACGTTGGCGGAGAACGGAACGAACGCCAGAGCGATCCCGGCCAGTACCAGGCCAACGCTGTAAGGCACATGAATTCGGCGAGCAAGCACCGCGACTACGGCGGCGACTAAGAGCAGGAACTCGGCGATTTCAATCGTGTGCCCCACATTGATTAGCGGCCGAGCGCCTGGTCTAGATCGGCGATGATGTCTTCGATGGCTTCGATGCCAGTCGAGATGCGGATTAGGTTGTCGCGGATGCCCAGGCGCTCGCGATGCTTGGGCGAAAGATCGCGGTGCGAGGCCATGGCGGGGTAAAGCATCATGGTGTGCACGTCTCCCAGCGACGTCGCGCACACGATCATTTTCAATTTCTCCATGAGCGCGAAGACTTCGGTCCTAGCGGCGTTTTTCAATTCAAACGCCACCATCCCGCCGTAGAGGTCCGGCGGCAGCAGGCGCTTTACGTTAGCGGCGTCGGGATGCGCGGGGTCGCCGGGGAAATGCACTTTCGCGATGCGTGGATGGGTGGCGAGCCACGACGCCAGCTTACAGGCGTTGGCGCATTGTTTCTCCATGCGCAGCGCCAGTGTTTTGATGCCGCGCATCGTTAAATACGCTTCAAACGGTCCTAGGTTGGGACCAAGCGTGCGCAGCAGCGTTGTGAGCGCTTCAAAATTTTCGGCGTCGGAGACCACTACGCCCCCGAGTACGTCGCCGTGCCCGGCCAAATATTTGGTCGCGCTGTGAATCACGATGCTGGCGCCCAGTTCCAGGGGGCGCATCAGCATGGGTGTCGCGAAAGTGTTGTCGACGATCAGGGGCGCGTTGGCGCGGCGGGCGGCGGCGGCGATTTTATCCAGGGCACACACGCGGAGCAGGGGATTGGTGATGGATTCGATCACCACGGCTCCCGGCTTGGTCTCGGCGATGGCGGCTTCAAACGCGGGAAGATCGCTGGCATCGGCGAACGTAGTTTCGACGCCCAGGGCGGCGAAAACCGTCAGCAGCATGTGCGTGGTGGCGCCGTAGATCACATGGCCGGCCACCACTCGCTTGGGACGGTCGACCAGCGCGGCCAGCACCGAAAGATGCAGCGCCATCATGCCGGAGGAACAGGCCAGCGCAGCGTGTCCGCCTTCCAATTCATTCACCAGGTCCTGCAGGGCGCTGACGGTGGGATTATCGTAGCGCGCGTAGGACGGGCCTTGCTCTTCGCGTCCCAGGACGCGGTCGAGTTGCGCCATTGAATCGTAGACGTAGCTGGACGCGGTGTAGATGGGCGTCGTCACGGGAACGAATTTGCCGGACTGCTTGCGGTCGCCTGCGTGTACAGTTTTGCTTTCGAATTTCATGCGCGTTTCCAGCGGACTCCTTCCCTGGTGTCTTCGAGGATGACGCCCTTGCCGGCCAAGCTGGCGCGGATCTGGTCGGCGCGCGAAAAATCGCGGGCTTTTTTCGCCGCAATGCGCTCGGCGATTAAAGCGTCGATGTCGTGGTCGGACAGGCCGCTGTCTTGGGCGGAGGGTTGCAACACATCGAAGATAGAATCGAAGTGCCGCAGAAATTCCAGCGCTCCAATGGCATTGCCGGCCAGGAACGATCCCGCGTCCATCGCGCTGTTGGTGTCGCGGATATATTCGAAGACCGCCGCCAAGGCTTCGGCGGTGTTGAGATCGTCGTCGAGTGCTTCGTCGAAAGCCTGGTGGGCGGCCTGGGTCCGCGCTTCTAATGCGGGGTCTGTTCCGTCGGAAAATTTCGCCGATTCCAGGCGCAGTTTGTAATTGCGCAGCCGGTCGATCGAAGTCGCCGCGGCCTTCAGTCCGTCGAAAGTAAAGTTCAACTTCTTGCGATAGGGCACCGACGCCAGCAGGTAGCGAATCGCTTCCGGCGTGTAGCCTTCCTTAAGAAGGTCACGCAGGGTATGAAAATTCCCCAGCGACTTCGACATCTTCTGCGCGTCGATGCTCAAATGTTCGGCGTGCAGCCAGAAGCGGGCGAAAGGCTTGCCGGTGATGGCTTCCGATTGCGCGATTTCGTTTTCGTGATGCGGGAAAGTCAGGTCGACTCCGCCGGTGTGGATGTCGAGGGTCTCGCCCAGATACTTCATCGCCATCACGGAACACTCGATGTGCCAGCCCGGCCGCCCTTCTCCCAGCGGCGTTTGCCAAGCCGGTTCTTCTTCCTTCTTGGCTTTCCATAGAACGAAGTCGCGGGCGTCGGCCTTATCGTATTCGTCCATATCGACGCGCGCGCCCGAGCGGATGCCGCTGAAGTCGTTGTGCGACAGCTTGCCGTAAGCGGGAAACTTGGCGATGCGGTAGTAGACCGAGCCCTCACTCAAATAGGTGTAGCCGCCCTCTTCCAGTTTCTGGATCGCCGTGACCATGTCATGGATGTGATCGGTAGCCTTTACGATGTGTTCGGGCCGCTGCAGCCGCAGCGTGGCGGAGTCTTCGAGGAACGCCGCCGTGTACTGCGCGGTGTACTCATAGATAGTCTGATCCGCGGCCGCGGCGTGGCGGATGATTTTGTCTTCGATGTCGGTGATGTTCATCACGTGATCGAGTTCAAAGCCGCGCGCCGCGAGCCAGCGGCGCAGGATGTCCTGAAAAGTGAAGGTCCGCAAATTGCCGATGTGGACGTAGTTATAGACGGTGGGCCCGCAGGTGTACATGCGCACCACGTTGCCGTGCAGCGGGGCGAAAGGCTCCACCTTTTGGGTGAGGGTGTTGTAGAAACGCAGGGCCATAGCGAGAGGATTCTTCTATGCTAGCAGTCCGTGGCGCGGGCTCGGGTTGGGAGTGGTGCGACATTGGGAGCGATGCGAAGTCGACTCGCTCTGTCCCACACTCAGGTTTCTGGCGGCGGCTCTTTTTCTAGCCCCGTGGGCTTCTGCTCAGACCAACGACGCGCGCGCGTCGCTCCAAACCCGCCGCTTGCCGCAAGGGCACTTTGCTACAATCCATTTCGATGAGTACCTCGGGCCCGATCAGCACAGCGGGAGTCTATCCACCCAGCGATGAGTTCGTTCGCCAGGCACATGTGCAAGGCATGGAAGGATACCGCGAGCTCTACCGGCGCGCGGAGCAGGATCCGGAAGCGTTCTGGGGCGACATCGCGGAGCGCGAAATTCACTGGTTCGAAAAATGGAAGCAGGTGCTCGACTGGCAGCCTCCGTTTGCGCAGTGGTTTGTGGGCGCGAAGACCAACGTTTCTTATAACTGTCTGGACCGGCATGCGGCGTCGCATCGCAAAAACAAAGTCGCGATTTTGTGGGAGGGCGAGCCGGGGGAGCAGCGGGCGATCACGTATCAGGAATTGCTGCGCTTAGTTTCGCGCTTCGCCAATGTGCTGAAGGCGCGCGGCTACAAGGCGGGCGACCGCTCCATCATTTACATGCCCATGATTCCGGAGCTGCCCATCGCCATGCTGGCGTGCGCGCGGTTGGGAATCACGCATAGCGTGGTGTTCGGGGGATTCTCGGCAGAGGCGTTGAAGGCGCGCATTCTGGATCTGGGCGCCACGTTGGTGATCACATGCGATGGCGGTTTCCGTCGCGGCAAGGAAGTGAAGCTGAAGACGGCCGTCGATGAGGCGCTGGCGGAGTGTCCCGGAGTGCGCGATGCGATCGTGTATAAGCGCACGGGTTCGGAAACGGCAATGCAGGCGGGGCGCGATTCCTGGTGGCACGATCTGGATGCGGAACTGACGGGGCCGGGAGCGGAGCAGTGTCCGGCGGTGCCGCTCGATAGCGAGCATCCGTTGTTCGTGTTGTACACGTCGGGGACTACCGGGAAGCCGAAGGGGATTCTCCACACTACCGGGGGCTACTTAACGCATGTAACAGCCACGATGAAGTGGGTGTTCGATTTGAAGGACGCCGACACGTATTGGTGCTCGGCTGACATTGGGTGGGTGACGGGGCACAGCTACATCGTATACGGGCCGCTGTCGGCGGGGGCGACTTCGGTGATGTACGAAGGGACGCTCGATTATCCGCAGTTCGACCGCTGGTGGAGGTTGGTGGAGAAGTATCGCGTGAGCATTCTGTACACGTCGCCGACGGCGATTCGCGCGCTGATCCGGCAGGGCGATCAGTGGCCCGACGGGCACGATCTTTCTAGCTTGCGATTGCTAGGGTCAGTGGGCGAGCCAATTAATCCGGCCGCTTGGGAATGGTACAACCGCGTCATCGGCAAGGGACGGTGTCCGATTGTGGATACGTGGTGGCAGACGGAGACGGGTGGGATTCTAATCGCTCCGATGCCGGGCGCGGTGCCGGCGAAACCCGGATCGGGTACGCTGCCGATGCCGGGGATCATTCCGGACATTGTCGATTTTCAAGGTTATCCGATGGAGCCTGGGCACGAAGGGTTTCTGATTCTGCGGCGGCCGTGGCCGGGGATGATTCGCAACATCTGGGGCGACCCGGAGCGATTCAAAGAGCAGTATTGGAGCAAAGTTCCCGGCGCGTACTTCACGGGCGACGCGGCGCGCTGCGATCACGACGGCTACTACTGGATACTGGGGCGCGTCGATGACGTCATGAACGTCAGCGGGCACCGGC
>JALYIB010000321.1 GCA_030775965.1 Acidobacteriota bacterium
ACGCTATCCTCGCCCCGGGCCTGATCAATACTCACACTCACGCAGCCATGTCGCTATTCCGCGGCGTCGCCGACGACATGAATTTGCAGGACTGGCTGCAAAAGTTCATCTTCCCCGCCGAAGCCAAGAATGTCGATCGCGAATTTGTGCGCTGGGGGACGCGTCTGGCGGTGCTTGAAATGGCGCTCTCCGGAACCACAACGTTCACGGACATGTACTATTTCGAGGACACGGTGGCGGAAGTAACCAAGCAGGCCGGACTACGCGGCATGCTGGGCGAAACCTTGATTGGCTTCCCTGCTCCGGATTACAAAACTCCGCAAGCCGCGCTGGCCGCGACGGAACAGTTCTTCAAACAATATGCCGACGATCCATTGATCGTGCCCGCCGTGGCGCCACACGCCATCTACACCGTGCCCAACGATGTCCTCAAAGCCGCTCGCGCTCTGGCGAACCGCTACCGGAAGCCGCTGGAGATTCACCTTTCGGAAACCAAAGCCGAGAACGAGGAAGCCCTCGCCAAACGCAAAATGACGCCCACCGCCGCGCTCGAGTCTTTGGGGGTCCTCACGGGCTGGACGGTGGCTGCGCACGGCGTGTGGTTGAACGATGCGGACATGGCGATCCTAAAGCGCCGCGACACCGGGCTCGCGCATAACCCGTCGAGCAACATGAAACTCGCCAGTGGCGTAGCGCCGGTGGTCAAGATCCTCAGCCTGGGCATTCCTTTGGGGCTGGGCACCGACGGCGTGGCCGGGTCGAACAACGATCACGACATGATGCAGGAACTGGACCTGGCCGCGAAACTGCAAAAGGTGGCGACAGGCGACCCGCGCGCTCTACCCGCGATGCAGGCCTTCGAAATGGCCACCATCACCGGCGCGCGCGCGCTGCACATGGATAAACTGATCGGGTCGTTGGAAAAAAACAAGCGCGCTGACATGATCACCATTAGCTTGACGGCAGCCCACGCCGTTCCGCTCTACAACATTTACTCCCAATTGGTGTATGCGCTGCAGGGTTCTGACATCACCGACGTCATGGTGAACGGACGCACCATCGTGCGCGATCGCCGGATGCTGACGCTCGACGCGCGCGCCATCCTGCTCAAAGCCGCCGAGTATCAGGCGCAGGTCAAGAAATCCCTAGGAATGCCTTAACGTTTTCCCCAGCCGCCCCCGCCGGGCGTTTCAATGCGGAGAACATCGTCCGCCGCAATCTCAAAGCGCGTTTTCGCGGGAAGAGCCTGCGGTTTACGGCTGCCCCGCAGGAGCGTATTGCGTCCAGGCTTGCCCGCGTCCCCGCCCTTCAGACCGTAGGGCCCGCGCACTCGGCGGTCAGAAAGGACGGTCACCTCAGCGGGCGCGAGAAAACGAAATTCGCGAACGATGCCGTCGCCCCCGCGGTGCGCGCCCGCTCCGCCCGAATTCTTGCGCACGCGGTAACTTTCGATGCGCACCGGGTACTGATACTCGAATGCTTCTACGGGAGTATTCCAACTGTTCGTCATGTGCGTATGCGTCGCGCTATGCCCCTCGCCCTTCGCCGATGCGCCCATTCCGCCGGCAATGGTTTCATAGTAGGCAAACGCTTCCCGGCCCACGCCGCCGCCGCCGAAACTCAAGTTGTTCATGGTGCCACTGCTCGCCGCCGGGATGCGCTCGGGTGCGGCCTTCGCGAGCGCGCCCAAGATCACGTCCGTGATCCGCTGTGAAGTCTCCACATTGCCGGCCGCCATCGCCGCCGGAGGCTTGGCGTTCACGATGGTTCCCTCCGGAGCCACGATCCGCAGCGGACGCAGGACCCCCGACGTAAACGGAATTTCCTCCGCCACCAGGCAGCGGAACACGTACATCGTCGCCGCCGTAGTCACCGCCAGATTCGCATTCACCGGACCATCCACCTGCGGCGAGGATCCGGTGAAATCCACCACCGCCGTATCTCCCGCGAACGTCACCGCCACGCGCAGCGGAAAGAATTCGCCGCTGCGCTGCCCCTCCAGAACATCTTCGAAGCAGTACGTCCCTGAGGGCAGGCCGCGCAACGTGGCCCGCATCATGCGCTCGCTGTAATCCTGCAAGCCGCGCATGTTGCGCTCTACCGTTGGCTCGCCATACTTCGATACCAACTCGAGCAGGCGAGTTTCGCCGCGGCGGATCGACATCAACTGAGCCATCAGATCGCCTTCGCGCTCCACGGGCGTGCGCACATTCGCCAGGACCAAGTCCAGCAACTCACGATCGATCTTTCCGCCCCGCTGAATCAGCACCGGCGGAATCCGCAGCCCTTCCTGGTAAATTTCACGAGCCAGCGGCATCGACCCCGGGCTCATCCCGCCCACATCCGCGTGATGCGCGCGATTCGCCAAGTAAAAGGACGGCTTCGCGCCGCGCGTGAACACCGGAGCCACCGCGGTGATGTCCGGCAAGTGCGTTCCCCCGCGAAACGGATCGTTCACCAGCGCCACATCACCCCGACCGAGTTCGAATGCCTGGCGCACCGCCCGCACCGAAAGCGGCATTGCGCCCAGATGCACCGGCATGTGATCGCCCATCGCTACCGTCTCGCCACGCGCGTCGTAGACAGCGCAGGAATAGTCGCGCCGCTCTTTGATATTCGCCGAATAAGAAGTCTTACGCAGCACGATTCCCATCTCTTCGGCGATCGAAGTCAGCAGATGGCGGAATAATTCCAGTTCGATGGCGTTCATCAATGACAATCGGCAACGTGAATCGGAAAGCTGGCTACTGTTTCCCAGTTCTTGCCCGCACCGCGCTCCAGCAAATAAGCTCCATGCAGGGCATCGGCGCGGACGCGCCATCCACCCTGATTCGGTGGACGCATGCTCTTCAAGCGCAGCGGCTTGTTGCTCACTTCCTTTAATTCCCAACTGTCGCCGCCGGTCATGCTGGCGTAGAGTTCCTGACGCACCGCGCTGCCTTGACC
>JALYIB010000322.1 GCA_030775965.1 Acidobacteriota bacterium
GCAGATCGTCGGGGTCGTCGGAGAGCATGTCCAGATCCTGCCCGGTGAGCACTAATTGGCCGGCGTTTTTCGCCGGGTCGAGTTCCAATTGCGTGGTTTCAGCGACGGTCACTTCTTGTTTCTCGGCGGCAATGGCGAGCTTGGCGTCGGCGGTGGTCGTGCGCGCGGCGGTCAGTTCAAGCTGCATCTTTTCAAATAGGGAGAAGCCCGTGGCGGCGATGCGGAGAGTGTAGGTCCCGGGCGGCAAGCCGGTGATGGCATACGCGCCATCGTTCCCGCTCTGGGCGACGCGCACCAACCCTGCAGGGCCGGTCGCGGTGACACTCGCGCCCGGCACGCCCGCGCCGGAAGGGTCGGTGACTGTCCCGCGAAGACTGGCCGTGGTTTGCGCGCACACTGCCGCGGCGGCCAGCAGCAAAAGGAGAAGCGGTCGTTGCAAAAGGGACATGCGTGCCTATTGTCCGAAGCCGCCGAGGTCGGCGCCGCCGCCCACGTTCCAATCGCCCAGAGACATTTCGCGCGTGCCAGGCTTGGTGAGAATGGCTTCGACGCCCGCGAGCAAAGTGATGGCCGTGACTTGCTCGGGATTGGCGCCGTTCACGCTCGAAACGATGATGGCGTCACCGGCCATCAGATCCGCGATCTTGATGGCGGGAGTGCGATCGATCATCGATTGCAGGTCGCCGTTGCCGCCGCGCCCGCCGCCGAATCCACCGGGGCCTCTGGCGCCCGCGGGTCCACCTCCTGGATAGCCGCCTGGACCACCTCCGGGGCCAGCTCCGGGGCCGCCTCCTCCTGGACCGGCTCCGGGACCGCCTCCCGCGGCGCCTTCGATGGGCGCCACGCCGTGTAAGCGATTCGCAATCACTTGCGCTAACTGCGGTTGCAGTTTCTTCAGCGTAGAATCCGTGGAAATCTTCACGGTCATGGGCTTTTTGGTCTCTACATTATTAATGCGAATCACATTTTCCTGCAGGTTTACGGCAAGCACCAGGCCGGCGATCATCTTAAACTGGCCGGACACAATCTCATCGGCCGTCATTGCGGAACCATCCGGCGTTTTGTCGCCGCGGGCGCGTACCTGATCGCCTTTTCGGAGGTCTGCAAGCTGAGACGGTTTCGCGTCGGCGAACTTCACGGAATCGGGCGTGTAGCGACGGATTACAGCATTAGGTCCGGGTTTAACAATCACAGGCCTGACGCCTGCGAGGGTGCGCACATTGATCGTCAACGAATCGGCGGTGACGTCGGCGACGATGCCGGTGACGCCGCGGCGATCCCAATCGGCGCGCTCGGCGGCTTGTTTGCTCGCGATGTCGCTTTGTGAAATGACGACGATTTCCAGGGCCGCCACAGATTTGTCTTCGGCGGAGCGGCCGCGGGCGCGCAGGCGGTCGCCTACATTAATATCGCCTAGTTCAATGGCCGCGGCGTTGGTCAAACTAGTCGCGCCCGGGGCTACGCGGAGCACTTTGGCTTTGGGGTCCACCGTTACAACGACGTCGCCCGTGTCGGTTTTGACCGTGAGCTGGCGGGCGGCGGCATCCATTTTTGTCACTACGCCCAGGGCCCGGCCGGCGGCCTGCTCCTGCGCGAAGCAGGCGGGCGCCAACAGACACAGAAAGAGCGCGGAAGTGCTTTGAATCGTCCTCATCCAGTTGTTAAGACCTCCACTGCGGAGTTTAGGTTACAGTCACTGGGCTCCGGCGGAGCGCAATCCTACCGCTGGCAGGTATAAACCACGCGGCTCGCGCTTCCACCAGGCACCGGTGCGGCGGCGGGTTTCGCTGTCCGTGAAGGTATATTCATAAGCCAGCGCGCGGATGTAGCGGGGCGGCTGGTTGGGGAACGGGTTGTTGCCAAGCAACGCCTCGACGTCGGGCGAACCCTCGAGCAGCCGTAGAGTTAGGTTCACAAACCATGGGTTCGTTTGGTAATTTCCGAGGGCCGCGAACCACATTTGCCAATCGAGACGCGGCTGGTGCGGAGCCACCCAGAGGGGCGCGCGGTTGACGTCGCCGGGCTTGTACATGAACTCGTAGGGGCGCCAGGTTTGGCCGTCGGCCGAACCTTCGAGGACGATCTCGATACGTTGGGTGGTCATCACGGCGAACAGGCCGTAGGTGTTGACGATCTGTAGCGGCGCGGCGTAACGCAGCGGGGCGCTGAGCACCGCCGGTAAGCGTCCGTTGAAAGTTTCGACCAGATGCGACAGGCTGAGCACCATTACGAGGACTCCGGCGGCACACGCAAGGTAAGGAGCGCGCCGGTCCTCGGCACGTTGAGCGATGCGGTCGCGATGGAGTAGCGGGACGAAACGGGCGAGCGCCTGATCGTCGAATAAAAAGAGTGTCAGCGCGACGGTGAGTAAGTTGAAGAACGTGTAGTTGCCGGTGGCGAAGATCAACACTTGGAGTCCAATCAGCCACCCTGCGCCAAACATGCGCAGCCGCCGCGGGAAGAAGATGAGGAGCGGCATGCCCACCTCAATCGCCAGCGTCGCGGCGGTGGCGAAATGCTGAAAGCCGGCGGGGAGTTTGTCGGCGTACCAGGCGACCACGGTGGGCAGCGGCTGCGTGTGCCAATGGAAGCTGAGGGCCGACAGGTTACGCCAGGTGGGATCGCCGCTCATGAGCTTCACGGCGCCGGACAGGAAGTACAGGCGGAACACTAGCCAGCGGAATAGCCACGGCACGATGCGGTTCTGTCCCAGGAAGATGGCGAGGAATCCGGCTTCGAGCAGAAGTGAATCCCATTGGAAGGAGAGAAATTCCTGGCCTACCGAGGCGTAGGAGAGATACAGGATGAAGAGCAGTACGGGGATGAAGCGTTCGAATTTTCCGCGCGCGAATCCGGTGAGAAACAGCATCGCCGCGAAGACCATCCCGGCAAAACAAAGTACAACCAGCGTGGTGTCATCGGCGGCGATCCAGAAAAGGCTGGGGACAGCAAGGAAACGCAGCGCGGAGCCGGTGCGTTCGACCGACGCGAGGAACGGGACCACGGGGACCACGCCACGCGCGCCCAGCAGTCCGCCAACTTGCAGTGCAAGCGATCCGAACGCAATGGCGTAGATGAGTGCCAGCGCGCGCAGGAACAGCCACTGGGTGGCGGCGAAGCGGGTGGGTTCGATACGCGTGCCAAAGGTGAAGCGGGTGAGTTGGTAGAACAAATCCCGGCGCGACGCGATGATGCGGTAGGCAAGTTGACTAGGGGCGGCAAGCCACGGGTAGATACGTTCTTTGCCGAGCGATTCGAACACGGCGCGCGCGCCGCTAGCGACGCTACCGTCCGGGCGCACCAACTGCACCGACTTCGCGTAAGCTTCGCGAGGAATTTGCGGAAAGCGATCGCCCACTTCCTGGGAGTCTAGGTACTCGATGCGTTCTCCGGTGAGCTGGCGCCAATAATCAAGCCAGATGCGGCAGAAGGCGCAGTGGCCATCGTAGATGAGGATCGGCTTCGGCGCGGACATGCCTACACCATTATCGGGGTGAATGTTTGTATTGCCAAAACATGCCGCGCGGAAGTTGGCGCTAGATTAGGCGTGCCTGATTCCACTTTGCAAGGACTGGGACGCAGAAGTTCCTTCGGCGCGTGAGCCGCGGCAAGTTCCAAAAGATCGGATCGATTTCCTCGGCCGCTACTATTGGTTCAACAATGGAATATCTTTAGCGGACTTAGGTTCCGGGAACGTCTTGATATAGGCATAGACGTCGGCGAGTTCCTGGTCCGACATGACTTTCGCGCGGAAGGGGGGCATGCCGCCGGATGCGGGGTTGCGCACGTAAGCGGTAAAGACTAAGAGCGGCAGCTTGGTTTGAGCGAGACGGGCTCCGGCGGTGCCGCCCTGCCCTATGTAGCCGTGGCACTGATAACAGCCGTTGCGCTCGAACAGGCGCTTGCCGTTGGCGGTGTCGCCCTGTTTCGTTTGGGCGCAGGCGGCGATTGCAAAAACCACGAGCAGCAGAAATGTTTTCATAGAGGTCTCCTAGCGGGGCTGCGAGTCAGCTGCCATTATCGCACGGGATACGGCGGGTATTTCGCCGTGCCGGCGGTGAGATACTGGATGCGTGCCAACCATTTTGATGGTGGGGCCGTACCGCATGTACTTTTACAGCCACGAGCCGAACGAGGCGCCGCACATTCATATTGATCGTGACGATCAATCGGCAAAGTTCTGGCTGGACCCGGTGGCGCTGGCGCGAAACCTTGGATTCGGCCCCGCAGAGTTGCGGCGACTTCAGCGGCTGGCTCTAGAGCACAGAAATTTCTTGTTGGAGAAATGGTATGAGCACTTCCCTTCCTAATCCCGGAGAACGCGTGCGAGACGTACACTTGACTGAGGACACGCTGGCTGTGGACCTGGCGGACGGGCGTACGATTATTGTTCCGCTGGCGTGGTATCCACGGCTTTTGAACGCTACGCCGGAACAGCGATCCCATTGGAAAGTGAGCGGGGCCGGTTATGGAATTCATTGGCCGGAGATCGATGAGGACTTGAGTACGGAAGGTTTACTCCGCGGTGCGCCCGCGGCGGCTGAAATGAGTCGGTTGCGATAGGAAGCGATTTCGGGCTCCGCCGCTGCTGGAACGTTTGTTATTGAGGACAACACGCTGGTTATTCCCGACTACTCAGGATACCGGACCGGTACGATCGGCGGTACCAATATTGGCGGCTTCGCTATGGATGTGCGCCAAAACGGTGACAGTGTCGAAGGCGAGGCAAAGCTCCAGGAGCCCGCGTTGGGGCAATACGAGTACAAATTTACTGGGGTCGCCTCCGAAAAAGAGCTTTCGCTTAACCTCGTTCCGGGGCGACGGACTGGCGGACTGAATTTAGGCCGAGTTCAAGTCGTCGCTGCCTTGGCGGCGAATGGAGAGATCACTGGCCGATGGAAGTCTGATATTGGGACTGAGGGTATTTTTCACGCTACTAAGTATCAACCGAAATTGACTGACCTACCGAAAAGCAATTCCGTTTTCTTGGTGCACGGACATGATGACGGAGCAAAGCATTCCGTTGCTCGTTTTCTTGACTCCCGTAATTTTGCAAGAGCAGATTAATCGGGGAATGACGGTCATTGAGAAGTTCGAGGACTTAGCGGCACGAGCCGGATTCGCCGTCGTTTTGGTGACGCCCGATGACATCGGGTATGCGGCAGGGAAGGAAGAAGAGAAAAGTTGCAGGCCAAGGCAAAACGTGATCTTAGAACTGGGCTACTTTGTGGGGCGGATTGGAAGAAGCAAAACGTTGGTCTTAACGAAAGGCGGCGTCGAGTTGCCGTCTGACATTCTCGGCTTAGTCTATGAATCCATGGACAAGAACGAAGGGTGGAAAATACGTCTTGCAAGAGAACTCAAAGCTTGTGGATTCGAGATTGACCTCAACCGTGCGATCGAATGAGCGACGAAATGGCTAGCCCAGAGGACGCTCGCTATGTCGCCGCACTCCCGGCGATGTTGGAATGGATCGATAGGACGCTTGCATCGTTCAATAGTATGAGGAGATCGGTCCAGTCATTCAATTTTCAACGTCTACCGCACTATTTCTCCGAGACGATTTTGACGACGACGGGCGTCGTCACCGTCGATCGCGTTCCGACCCCTCCGCTCTCAGCCCTTGGCCTAATAGAGTTCAAGAGCTTTGAAGAGCAGGACCTGCTCGGGATCACCTTTAAGGATACCTATTTTGCAAACCGACCATGCCTATTCCGAATCCCTCCATTTTCACGAACTCGTACATGTCAAGCAGTGGAAAACGCTTGGCCCGGAACGGTTTCTCCTGTTGTACGCTGATGGCTTGGCGCGATCTGGATACGAAGGGTCGCCATTAGAGAGCATGGCGTTTCGACGTCAGGCGCAGTTCGACGGTGGTCGAGGTGCGTACAATGTCGACGTTGAGGTTACACAGGAGACTTTGAGAGTTGCAAGCCTCAGCTGAAGGTGTTCACCGCGGCTGCGTTAGCACATCCACCAACGCTGGCTCGCCGGATTTCACTTTTTCAATGGCGCGTTTCAAGGCGGGGCCCAGGTCCTTGGGGTCGCTAATAGGCCCTTCACTGTACATGCCGTAGCTTTCGGCCATCTTGGCGTAGTTGATGAAGGGGTCTTTGAACGACGTCCCGATGTCGGCCCGGTCGATGCCGCGGTTTTGCTTGGCGGCAACCATTTGGATGTACATGCGTTCCTGGTGGTAGGCGCGGTTGTTGTGGATCACGTTCAGGAGCGGGATTTTGTGATGGGCAGCGGTCCAGAGGACGCCGGGGGCGTAGTTGAGGTCGCCGTCGGAATTGATGTTTACGGTCAGGCGGCCGTGTTTGCGATTCGCGAGCGCGGCGCCCACGGCGGCGGGGGCTCCGTAGCCGATGCCGGCCGCTCCTTGCGCGCCGATGTATTGGTAGTGGTGCTTGAAATCGAACATCTTGGTGGACCAATAGCTGGTGTAGCGGTCGTTCGATACGAGCGACCAATCTTCGTTTTTGATTTGGGCCCAGAGTTCAGCGGCCAGGCGGGCGGTGGCGATGGGGCTGGCGTCGAAGCCTACGGCCGCCGCTTCTAGATTGCGTTCGTGCGCCTTGCGGTGGGTTTCCGTAAGCTTCGCGCCGCGGGCTTGCAGGGCGATGCGGCGGTCGGAGGTCATTTGCTTCTTCACCGCTTCGATCAGCGACGGAAGCGTGGCTTCGGCGTCCCCGGTGATGCTGAGATCGACCTCGGAATAGCGGCCGAAGTCCTGATAGTTGGATTTATGGTTGAGCTCGATGGCGGAGACGCTGATGATTTTCGCGCCGGGCTTCATGATGGAGCTGGATTCCATGCCGAATTGATTGAGGCCCGTGAATTTGTGGGTGAGGGTCCACATTTCCTGGGCTTCGAGGCCAAGGACGACATCGGCGTCACGGACGGATTCGGTGATGGGGTCGTTGACGGGGGGCGCGTATAAAGGATGCCGCGAGGGGAAGTTCATGCGCAGGCGCTGGTCTTGCACTCGGCATTGTAAGAGTTCAGCCAGCTCCACCAGTAATTCGATGCCGCGCGGGGTGCGGGCGCAGCGGCCGGCTACGATCACTGGGTTCTCAGCCGCTAGCAGAAGTTTAGCGGCTTCGTTGACGGCGGAGGCGTCGCCTTGCGGCGGGGCGTTGGCGACTAGCTTGGGGATGCGCAGATTTTTTTCGGCGATGGGTTCTTCCTGCAGGGCGCCGTCGGCCACAATGACGATGGGCTCGTAGGGCGGCGTCATCGCTATGGTGTAGGCGCGCACGGCGGATTCGGCGAAGTGCGAGAGCGAGATAGGGGCGTCGTCCCACTTGGTGAAATCGCGCACCATGGCGGCGGCGTCTTGGACGCTGTGATACCAGTCGGCCGAACCGCGGCGATAATTGATGTCGAGCACGTTGCCGAGGATGATATAGACGGGAACGCGGTCGGCGTAGGCGTTGTAAATCGCCATCGATGCGTGCTGCAGGCCGACGGTGCCGTGGGCCATGATCATCATGGGCTTGCCTTCGATCTTGGCGTAGCCGTGTGCCATGGCGACCGACGATTCTTCGTGCAGGCAGGTTAGAAATTCGGGGTCCTTGTTATTGCCGTAGTTGATGACGGATTCGTGGAGTCCGCGAAAGCTGGTGCCGGGGTTGGCGGCGCAGTATTCGATCCCGAGAGACTTGATCACGTCGACCATGAAGTCGGCGCCGCAACGGACGTTGGACGTTACGTCGACCGCGGCGCCGGTGGCTTCGGGTTTTTCGGCGGCGCGCTGCGCGAAGGCCGCGGGGGGCTTGGCGATCAGACCGGCAGCACTGACGGCGGCTCCTGTGGCGGCGCCTCTCAAAAACCCGCGTCGATCCACATTTTTCTTCGATTTCGCCATTGCTTGCCTCCCCGGGAAGTCTTTGACCTCCGCCATTATCCCACACCCTGGACACAGGCCGACGTTTTGACTATGCTTCTAACGGGCCGTTATAGAATACGGCCGACTGGAGGATTCACTTGAAAAATCCAATCTATGCCGTTTTGCTGGGCGCCGCTCTACTGGTCCCCGGCGTTGCGCTGTTTGCACACCACTCCCCGTCGGCCATCTTCGGCATGAAGAAGACGGTCGCGCTCAAGGGCACGGTCACTAAAGTGGATTGGGTGAATCCGCACATCGTGGTCTATATGGACGCGAAAGGTGACGATGGCAGCGTCGAGAACTGGAAATTCGAAAGCAATCCGCCGCGGTGGTGACGGCTCTAAATACAGGTACCTGCAGAAAATCACGTTCCCCAACGGCAATCAGATTTCTCTCGAAAGCCAAAAGAAGGAGGAATAACATCCGTGAAACTTCATTTCTCCGCCGTGCTGCTCACGGCAACACTCGCTTTTTCGCAAGGGCATCCCGACCTTAGCGGAACCTGGACCTTCGGCGTAGACCTTCCCTCCGGCGACCTGGTGAAGGTGGTGGATGGCAAGGTTACGCGGACCCATTGGGATGGAAGCACGCGCCACCGTGCTAATGAGATCGCAGGGGCGCTGGCTTGGGACAAAGCTCCGTCCTATAAACCCGAATTTCAGGAGAAGGTAAAGTATCTGGCCGCCAACGAGAACAAGATGGATCCGGTTTTCTTTTGCGATAAGCCGGGGACGCCGCGCATTGGCTCGCCGCGCAAGATCATCCAGTTGCCAACGGAAACCATCTTCCTTTATGAGGATATTTCGGGCGACACTTTCCGCATCGTTCCTACCGACGGGCGCGGGCACCGTGCCAAAGCCAATCCATCGGCGTATGGGGATTCGATCGGGCACTGGGAGAAGGATGTCTTCGTGGTGGAATCGACCAACTTCGTCGACGACACGTGGTTTGGCGAGGAAGGCTATCTGCACTCGGACAAGATGCGTGTGATCGAGCGGCTATGGCTGACTCCGGAGCACAACCTAGCGTATCAGGCGACGGTGGAAGATCCGGCGGTGCTGACCAAGCCGTGGACCAATTTTGCGCGGGTGATTCCGCCGAGTAACGATCCCATCGAAGAGTCGCCCACCTGCAAGGAAGACGACGGAAACCGCCTGCAGAACCTGGATCATCACGTGCAGCGCTAATACGCTAAGGCGGGAGCGAAAAGTACCAAGGAGAATCGATGAAGTCGAAAATGGGAGTGTGCCTGCTCCTGGCCCTGTTGCCGGTTTGCCGGCTTCCCGACGACGTCTATCGACGACCGGCCGGTGCAAGTGGTCCAGGCAATGTTAAATGGCACGCGCGTGAAGCTGTTTTTCGACAAGGAAACCGGCTTACTTACGCGAGCGGTGCGCTACAGCAAAACCATTGGGGGGCCGATGCCCCTCGAGATCGATTTTTCGGACTACCGCCCCGTCGCGGGAGTGAAGCTGCCGTTCCAATGGAAATTGACTTGGACCGGCGGACAATCTACCTATATTCTGGACGGCGTCAAGCCGAACGTAGCGATTGACCGGGCAAAGTTTAGCAGGCCAGGCAGCAGCTTCCAAACCGGTGGTTGCGCCGGCCAAGATTACTCCGTAAGTGATAGCAAATAAATAACGATATGGGCAAAATTATCCTATGGGTGTAAGTTTGCCTTGACTTTCACCTAGTGGTTTCGATATGATGACGATTCATTCATTTTTGACTGTCTGAAGTTATCTCCAGCCCAGGTTTCTGTTCGGGGGAAGGACTCCCTGGGGTGATGGCTCTGGGTACATTTGTAGGAGATCAATGAAGCAGCATTACTTTGTAGTGGTATTGGCTCATTCGTTGCACGGACGATTGCGCCGTATCCATGTTCCCCATCAGGCGCTGTACGTGGTTGTGGCCTTGGCGCTGTTTGGCTCGGTTTCGCTCTTCGGCATGGTTTCGAGCTACTTGCGCATGAGCTGGAAAGTGGCCAACTACAACGCCTTGCGGGATCAGGTCACCACGCTGCGCAGCCGCTACCAGCAGTTGCAGCAGGACAATTCGGAAAAGAAGGAACAACTGGCTTCGCTGCAATTGATGGCCAGCGAAGTGAGCGTGGCATTGGGCTTGAAGCGGAACCTGGAAGGCGCCGACGATATCGCGAACGAAGGCCCGCTGGTTCCTACTTATAAGGAATCGATCGAGGAGTACAACTTCTTGAAGTCGGCCAGCTATTCGCGCGTGGATCATTTGTATGCACGGCGCTGGCAGACCAACATCGTGCCCACCATGTGGCCGGTGAATGGACGGCTGCTCAGCCGCTTTGGGGAACGCGAAGATCCATTCTCGGGCGAAGGCGCGCTGCATTCGGGCGTGGACATTTCGGCGGCGATGGGGACTCCGGTGCACGCGGCAGCGGACGGCATCGTCTCGCGGGCGGAGTACTTTGGTGGCTATGGCAAGATGGTGGCGATCGACCACGGCAACGGCATGCACACCTGGTACGCGCATCTCTCGCAATTCGAAGTCGTGCCGGGGCAGGAAATCCGCCGCGGCGAAGTCCTGGGCTATTCGGGAGCCACTGGAAAAGTCACTGCGCCCCACTTGCATTTTGAGGTTCGCTTGGGCGGCAGCCCCGTAAACCCGTATCCGTACCTGACGCGCTCCGCGATGCAGCAGCACGTACAACCGGATCTGCCGTTCTAAAATCCCGAATTTTCTCGTAACCGGATTGAATCGTTTTCGTCTATAATAGACCTGGGCATGGGTGCATTCCGCCAAATCGCGCGCATTCTACTAGTCCTGCTGGTGCTGGTGAGCTTCGCCGCGGTGCAATCGGCGAGTGCCATGGAGATCCAGCCGGATCACCACGGTGCGGACGACCGCTGTTGCGCGGGCGGCCATGCCGGGCATTTTCCGGCACTGCACACCGTAACCAGCATTCAGCTCGCTGCGCTGGCAATGACCGTATGGCACACGCCGGCAGAGGTGAGCGCTTACACTTCCGGCGCCGGCCGCAAGTTTAACTCCTCGCGGGCGCCGCCCGTATAACCTTATCCTCCAACGTCGTTTTTTTTGCCGACCGGGCGTATTCCGTCCGGCTGGCTTGCATTTATTTTTCCTGGGAGGGAAGGTCATGGTATTCAAACATTTTTGTGCATTATTGTTGGTTGCTTTCTTTGCAACGGGCGCGTGGGCACAGTCGCTCGGCAATGCGGGAACGATTGAAGGAACGGTCACCGATCAGACCGGCGCTTCGGTGCCGGACGCCAAGGTGACGATCAAGAACGGGGTTTCCGGGTACAGCCAGTCGGCGACTTCGCGGATGGACGGCACTTTCCGGCTGACCAATATTCCGCCGAATCCGTATCATCTGGAGGTGACGGCGGCGGGGTTTAACGCTTCCGAGCAGGATGTATCGGTGCGCAATGCGATTCCGGTGCAGGTCAAAGCCAAGCTGGCGGTGGCGGGCGGACAGACCAGCGTCACGGTGGAAGCAGCCGGGGCGGACATCCTGGAGAACGATCCTTCGGCCCACATTGACGTGGATCGCAGTTTGATCCTAAAGCTTCCTTCCGGCAGTCCGGGGAGTGGTTTGAGCCAAGCGATTACCTACAGCACAGGAGGCGTAGCGCAGGACGGCAATGGATTGTTCCATCCGCTCGGCGATCACGCACAGGCCAGTTTCGTGGTGGATGGACAGCCCATCAGCGATCAGCAAAGCAAAGTTTTCTCCACGCAGCTTCCGACTAGCGCGATTCAAAGCATGGAAGTAACAACGGGGACTCCGGACGCGGAATTTGGCTATAAGAGCAGCCTGGTGGCGCAGATCACCACGCGCT
>JALYIB010000323.1 GCA_030775965.1 Acidobacteriota bacterium
CAGGATGCGCTGAATCCACAGTAAATAACTGGCGGTCGTTTGCGGGAGAAACTCGTGCGCCCGGCCCTGATCGATGGGCGAAAGAAAGCGCGAGTGCGGGATATTGCGGGATGTTCCCTTCCCTTCCGTTCCCGCCGCCACTGGGAGTGTCGAATCGGCCACCGCCGCGCCCGGGAGGCGGCAGGAACTGAGGGCCGCCGCACAAGCTCCCGCACGGCGCGCGGCGCTTACTCCGTCCCATCCGCAGGCTGTTCGTGAAACAGCACGGGAGGTCACAGAAAGCCCGCGCGAATGGGCACCACCCTCCTCCCAGCAGGTATTGCTTGGATCTGGAGTGGTGGTATCAGCGCCGCTATGGACGTCAGCATCGCGGCGTTCGAGGGATGGATGTTCAGTTTGGATGAGAATGAGGGAAACGAACACGTTAGGGGGCGAGGTCTGGCGTAACTTCCGAAGTGCAGCGCAAAAGCAAGGACCTTGTGGGTGAGACTAATGGCTTGCTCTTCTACTGTCGAAGGGATACTTGTCCCGGGGTGGTTCCGAATACGCCTTTCATCCAAATACAGCAAATGAAACCCATCTCGATCTTACTCGCCGATGATCACGCTATCGTGCGTAAAGGCATTCAGTACCTTACTCAAACGGAACCCGATCTCGAAATCGTGGGCGCTGCCAAAGATGGGCGTGAAGCGGTGGAAATGTGCGAGCGGCTGCGGCCGGACGTGGTGATATTGGACTATTCGATGCCCAACGTGAATGGCCTGGAAGCGGCCAAGCAAATCTCGCGACTCAACTTTACTCCCTCCATGATTATGCTCAGCATGCACACGGACGAAACCTACATCATGCGGGCCATTTCGGCGGGCGTCAGCGGTTACGTCTCCAAGGAATCGGTAGAGGACGAAATTATCGAAGCTATTCGCACGGTGGTCACTGGCACACCTTATCTCAGCCCAAGCCTTGCGCATCGTCTTTTGAAAAACGGAAGCGCCCTCTCAGGAAACTCCCGGGCAAACCTGGGTGAACTCCGCGATCCTTACGATTCCCTTACCAGCCGCGAGCGGGAAACCCTCCAACTCATAGCGGAGGGCAAAACCAATAAGGAAATTGCCAGTGTCCTGAACCTGAGCCCGTATACAGTGGATAAATATCGCGCTGGCCTAATGCAGAAATTGGATCTGCATACCGTCGCCGAAATCGTCATCTTCGCGGTGCGGCGCAAACTGGTCAGATAGGAATAATGCAGGCAACGTCTGTTTAAACCATGATCGGGGTCACGATAGGAATCACGATCTGAATCCTAGTGCCCTTACCCGGGAAAGAATCGATTGCAAAGTTTCCTCCCAACTCCGCTGCCCGCTCCTGCATACTAAGCAACCCCAGACCGGTCCCCAGGCTCTTCACCGGCAAAAAGCCTGCACCGTTGTCAGAAACCGTTAGAGTCAGAAGCTCCTCCTTGATATCCAACTGCACGGTGACGCTCTTGGCCTGCGAGTGCCGCGCGCAGTTGGTCAGGGACTCTTGCACAATCCGAAAGACACAGGTGCGATGCGCTTCACTCAAGCCGTTTACGGCGCCGTCAACGCTCAGATTTATGGCAATTCCGGTTCTTTTTGAAAACTCCGCAGTGTACCAATTCAGCGCCGGAACCAGCCCCAAGTCATCCAGCATGGGTGGACGCAGTCCCAGGGAAATGTTCTTGGTTGCGCGCAAGGTTTGATCCGCAATTTCGCGGATCAATTGGAAATGCGCGCTTACGGCACTCCCTTCAGCGCGCGCGGTCTTTTCGCCGTTCGCCAGTTCCAGCTTCAACGCCGTCAGCGACTGTCCGATTTCGTCATGCAACTCCCGTGAAAGGGCCTTGCGCTCCGCCTCTTGCGCAGAAACCAATTGGCGCGAAAGGCTCTTTAGCTTTCCATGCGCCTGTTGATTACTCTTTTCAATCCCTAACATCCGGTGAAGGGCCGCGCCACCCGCTGTGATCCCCAGCAACCCTATAAGGGCCAGAGTTGTGCTGATTTCCGCTCGGAGACTGCGAATGGAATCTCCTATGGCTTTTTGTTCAGATTCAAAGTTTGAATCGTTCCCTTTAGATACGACCTCTGAGATGTTAACGATGCCTTGACGCTGTCCCAGCGCGTTGTCCAGTCTCCTTGTGGAGTCCGTTGAATAAACCTGATCCGTAACCGAATTGAGGGCTTTCAGGTAACTGTGGACCTCATCTTCGAGTTGTTGCATGTTCATGATATGCGCCGCGGTCCCATCTTGGCGCAGAAACTGAAACTGTTTTTCAATGTCGCTCTGATATTCAACCACCGCGGCGCGGGCATCCTCGGGCCGCCGATTCTGAAGCCCATTCCGCACCGGCACAGCTATTTGGTAGATGTCTAGCCGAATTGCCTCCAGCGCATCATCCGTCAACCGATAGGACGTTTCGGCAGTCCTGACTTGCTCGGCGATCGAATACGTAGCCTGTAGGATTCCTTCTCCCGATAGGATCAGGAGAAATAGTAAGTAGGCTAGGACCAGTATGAATGGCGTGGTGATTCTGCGCAGCATATTTTCTCAGGGCAATGACCTAGGGTTTCGGTTGTGGTTCGATGAACCGGAGCTTCTTTTCACGCGGCACCTTAGTACTGTAGTACGGCCTGATTGGTTGATCGACGGAATTGTCGACGAGCTATAGGTTGGCCCAGAATAGACTCAGAGGTAAACAATGACACAACTCCACAAGCGGCTTCCGTGCTGGAATCACTTGTTGATTCGGCTGCAGTTCTGGAGAGACAACCATGGTCAGGATTTGATTGAATATGCCCTCATGGCTGGTTTTGTCGCGGTCTCGGCAGGCGCCGTCATGCCGGGTGTCGCCTCCAGTATCAGCACGATCTTCTCGAAGGTCGGCTCGGTGCTCAAAGTTGCGTCTACACAAGGTAGTTAGTGAACGCGATATTTCTGTACGGCCCAGTGGCAGCAATTGGGGGCTTAGTCTTAGCCAGATTGCGCAATGGCGCGCTGCCGGATCCCGACGCCCGTTGGGCGTCTAACCCGCCTGGTGCGTCTGTCCCCTGTGTTAGGCAACCATCGCGACCGCGCTAGCGCCAGACTCCTGAGTCTGCTCGCTAGTGGCCCCCTTAGGATCAGGCCGAATCTGCATTGAGATCGCAGCAGAATGGCGCGTCGCGCCCCACACAAATCCTAAACTCTGCCGAACTTCACCTTGATTGAGAGGCCAATGGAGTGAGTGAAAGACCCCAGCTTCAGCCGCCTTTGGCCAGTCAATCGTTTCGGCAAATCGATGGCAGAGGATGGGAAGCGTTCGCGGCGCTGTATTTAAAATGCAACGCAAGACCTTGTCCCAGCGGAGCGACAAATACTGCGGATCGAATAGAACCGCTATCAGATTGTAATCGAGGCTGGCTTTAGCGAGGTCGCGGACCGTGCGAATCTCTTTCACCGACCATCCGAACTGCGAGACTAGAGGGTCGAATGCTTTTCGCTCGACGGGAAGACCACCAAATAAAACCACGATTCCAGAGGGCATTTGTGCCTACCTTTAAGCAATCGTAATACCAAAATTAATAGCTGAACGTCCTTCCATGGAAAACGAACGTGACGGACAACGACTGGCCGGGCCAGACTCTGAGACTGGCCATCCTAGCGATTTCTTAGAAACTACGCTGTTTGAGCCGCAGCTTGTGCGTAGGGTTCGCGTTCTCGGCGTTTTGATTCGCAGCTGACGTACCGTTGAGTCTTGGAACGTACATCTGCCTGAAAAGCCTCAGCGCAAGATTGCGTACATTCCGGCCCAGTCACGGCTTGACCACAGAGCGTCGTTGCAGCAAGTGGACGCGGCCACTCTGAATGCATTTGGAAGTGTAACGGCGCACGTCAGGCTAAGCGGCGGACAGCCGGCTGCCGGTACCGGCAAACGGCAGCGTTACCACCGCCCCAGCCACCGCCTTGGTATTCATCCGCGATCGATAGCGTATAAGCCACGATCGTCGCATGAGGTTTGACTTTCGGAGAAACCAAACTGATTAACCACGTAGTACAAGATGGTTCGCCTGTCAACTAGCGCGCTCCCCGTAGTACGATACGATTAACAACGGTACCCGGATCGCTTACGCTCGGGGGCTTGTGACGCAAGGAGACACGACGATGAAATTGGCGAAAGCGGCGTTGCTTTTTACGTTAGCGTCGGTGGGGACCTCGGCTCAGGTCAATGTCGGCGAACAGAAGCCCGAAGCTTTCCTGCCGTTTACCATGACCACGGTGGCCACCTTTGAACTGCCCTGGCGGCTGGCCTTCCTGCCCGATGGCCGCATGCTCATCACCGAAAAGATCGGGCCGGTTTGGCTGGTGTCCCAGCAGGGAGAAAAAATCCCTGTGAGCAACACGCCCCCCGTCTATTGGCAGGGCCAGAACGGCATGCTTGGCGTGTTCCTGTCGCCGCATTACGCCACGGACCAGAGTATTTATCTCACCTATGTCGAGCCGGGCGACTATGGCGGCGGCCTGGCACTCGCCCGGGCCAAGTTGAACGCCACGCTTACCTCGGCTAGGCTCCAAAACTTCGAGGTGCTGTGGCGCCAGATGCCCAAAGGCAAGGGCGGCCAGGAAGGCGCGCAGATCGCCTTCTCACCCGACGGCCAGTATCTGTTCCTGACGGTGGGCGACCGCCAGCGCTTCACTCCCGCTCAGGATCCAAACCAGCCCGAAGGAAAGATCCTGCGCCTGACGTTGGACGGTAAACCCGCCCCCGGCAATCCTGACTTCGGCAAAATGGGCACTCCCACCATTCCCCTGATCGATCCGCCGAGTGACACCGAAGCCGCCAAGACCGCGAATGTGGTGAGCCTCTATACCTTCCCGGGCCCCAACATGACGCCGGCTGAAACCTGGGCCAGCGGCGTCCGTACGCCCTATGGGTTGGCGTTTTCGCCCACCGGCGAATTATGGGAGGTCGAGCATGGCCCGCGCGGCGGCGACGAACTGAACCTTATCGAGAAGGGCAAGAACTATGGCTGGCCCTTGGTCTCTTTTGGCCAGAACTATAACGGCGTGCCCATTCCCAAGCCCGACTCGCGGCCCGAACTGGCGATGCCCGTGCTCTACTGGGTGCCGGTTATCGCGCCCGGCAATCTGATGTTCTACAGCGGCACCCAGACCTTCCCGCAATGGAACGGCAATGGCTTCCTCAGCGGCCTGTCGACCAAGACGCTCACCCGCATCATCTTTGACGGCGATGGCGGCGCCAAAACCGCCGAGCGCTGGGACGTGGGACGCCGCATCCGCGATGTGGAGGAGGGCCCCGATGGTTCCCTGTGGATGCTGGAAGACGCCAACCCCGGCGCCCTGATTCATGTGACACCCAAGTAATCGCTGGGCCACTTTATGATGCGACGTCGCGATTTCATCAGAGCCGGTGCCGGCGCGGCCGCCACCATCGCCGCGCTCAATGCGGCGCAAGCGCCTCCCTCGCGGAAGATTCCCTGGTGGGCAGCGCGCCCTGGAAAAGGCGGCGTGGGGAAGCCCTCGGCGATCGACATGCACGCCCACTGGTCCCCGGAGCCTTATAACAAGGTCCTGGCCGGCCTCGGACAGCCCATCGCCAATCCCTTTCCGCTGGACTACGATCTCGACAAGCGCCGTCAGTGGATGGATGACCATGGCGACCTCATGCATTGCCTTACCCTCTCCGGCGCCATGCCCTGGCAACGCGTTTCCGCGCAAGAGGGCGCGCATCTGGCCCAAGTGATCAACGACACCGGTATTCAAGTCCACCAAAAATATCCTGACCGTTTCGTGATCGCAGCAGAACTTCCCATCCG
>JALYIB010000324.1 GCA_030775965.1 Acidobacteriota bacterium
GGTTATCCACCTCGTACAGCACCATCGTCAGCCGGGGTGCCTGCACGATTTTGATAGGCTCCGAAACCAGACCCGCGAAAGGGATGCCCGCGGGCTGCGCGCAAACATTGGAAGGGTCATGCTCGGCCATCCGCTTCCGGTAGAGTTTCTCCGCTTCGGGCCGCATGACCGTCTCCCCGGGCTTAAAGTCGGCCAGGACACTGAAGGCGTACTTGTGTTGCGTGCCGATCTCCATACCCGGCAGCGACCCGGCAATGTCGGCATCGAAACGGGTTCCAAAGATGCGTTTGACCTCGGCGACCGTCGTAGTCTCGTGCATCCACACGCCGGAAAGATCGGGCCGCCCGTCGAACGCGCGCGGAGTTGGGGCCGTGAGGTTAGGCTTGCCGTCGCCGAGGCGAGGGATTCCTGGGGTGGGAAAATTCAACCATTGCGCATGCGCCCCGGTCGTAAGGAGGGCCACCACGCCGAATAGGCGATAGATCTGCATCTTCACAACCTCCAAGGTCAGTGCTACATAGGTGACAGAGCCAAGTTTTAGCCGATCCGAAAGCGATAAGCCGTGCATTACGGCGTACCCGATCAGTACTATCTCATATTTAGAGCTCAATAAGCTTGAGCATCGCCTGCGCCCCAACATCGGCCGCGGCCGACTGTTCCCCCGATCCGCCGCGACGTTACGATATAGAAATGGAAATCGCGGCGGACCCGTCCGCCCCAGCGCCCCAGCCTCCCGCTCCTCCGCCGTGGGCCGCTTTAAAAGACGAAGAACTCTTAGCCGTCCGCATCTGCGATCTAGGCGTGCGCATCGAAGGCAGCGAACTAGAACCCCGCCTCCGCCAATTTCACGAAGACTTAGCCCAGCGCGGCGTAGCCCTCCGCCCCGATTGCTATCTCGGCGACGAATGGTTCTCCCCCGCGGGCGCTCCCGCCATCGCCATCCCGTTTTTTCTAGCCCACCCCCGCCTCAAAGCTCTGGAGTTGCGCCAAATGCTCGAAGTCGAAGGAGGCACCGCCGAATGGTGCCAAATGCTCCTGCGCCACGAATGCGGACACGCCATCGACCACGCCTACCACTTCTCCCAGCGCCAAGACTGGCAAGCCATCTTCGGCTCCCCCGAAGCCGAATACGCGCCGGAAACCTATACGCCCCGCCCCTACAGCCGCAGCTTCGTCCGCCACTTGCCCAACTGGTACGCCCAAGCCCACCCCGACGAAGACTTCGCCGAAACCTTCGCCGTCTGGCTTTCTTCTCCGCCAGACGACTGGCGCCAGCGCTACCGTGGTTGGAAAGCGTTAGAAAAACTCGAATACGTCGAACTCCTGATGCAAGAAGTGGCCGCCACCAAGCCTGTAGTGAACCGCGGCCGCCGCATCTCCGACGCCCGCAAACTCCGCAGCACCCTGGCACGCCACTACGCCGCCCGCCGCAAACTCTACGCCGAAGATTTCCCCGACGGCTACGATGCCGATCTCCGCTCCATCTTCGGAACCGGCGAACCCTCCTCTGAGTCCGCCGCCAAATTCATGCGCCAACACCGCGCCGCTTTAATCGCCTCCATCGTCCAGTGGACCGGCCAACGCAAATACACCGTCAACATGCTAGTCCAAAAACTAACCAAACGTTGCCAGGAATTAAAATTGAAAGCTCCAACGGGCCCCGCGCGTCTGTACTTTGACCTGGCGTCTTATCTAGCAGCCCTCGTCACCAATCATCTCTACACCGGCCGCTTCAAGAGGTCCGTCTAGCATGAAAATCCTAGCCCTCTTCGACCTGGCCCACGCCGTAGACCCGCTTCAACAGTTCTCCCCCGAGCTCCTGAAAGAACACGACAAACCAACCGAAGCCAGCGTCCTCGAATGCCTGCAGCGCCTGGGCCACGAAGTAGAAACGCTAGCAGTCTTCGACAACGTCCCCGCGATTGTAGATAAGCTTACGTCCTACTCCCCTGACCTGGTCTTCAATCTTTCCGAATCCTTCCATCACGACCGCTCCCACGAACCCAACATCCCCGCTCTCCTGGATCTAATGAAGGTCCGCTACACCGGAGCCGGCCCCGACGCCCTCCTGCTCTGCAAAGACAAAGCCCTAGCAAAAAAGGTCCTAGCCTACCACCGCGTCCACTCGCCAAATTTTGTAGTCTCCCAACACGCCCACCCATTGCGTCATCTCAAGCGCTTCAACTACCCCGCCTTCGTGAAACCCGTAGGTGAGGAGTCCTCCGACGGCATCAGCAAGTCTTCTTTCGCGCGCGATGAAGCAGAAGCCCTGGAACGCATGCGCTTCCTCCACCAAAAATTCAACTGCGATGTCTTGATCGAGGAGTACATAGAAGGCCGCGAGCTCTACTTAAGCGTGCTAGGGAACCACCGCCTGACAGTATTTCCAACGCGCGAAATTTTCTTCGAGCAAGTCCCCGAAGACACCCCGAAGTTCGCCACGTACCACGCCAAGTGGAACGAAAAATACCGCCAAAAATGGGGCATAACCAACGGCCCAGCCAAGCCCCTCCCGGATCGCATGCCCGATACGCTATCTCAACTAGCCAAAAAAGTATACCGACTCCTGAAGATCCGCGGCTTCGGCAGAATCGACGTCAGACTGTCGCCGAAAGGCGACGTCTTCGTAATAGAAGCCAACCCCAACCCGTCTCTTGCCGAAGACGAAGACTTCGCCCAATCCGCCCTAAACGCCGGCGTTTCCTATGACACCCTAATCCAAGAAATCCTAAATGCCGCCTTGGCCTAGGCAGCTTCTTATCTGTGTCTATCCGTGTCCATCTGTGAGCCAATTTTCTTTTTTTCTTGCTCGCAGATGAGAACCGATGGAAAACAGATAAGAAATGAGAATTCTCCCCTCCGCGCCAGACAATCTTACGGTGGATCTGAACTCCCTAACCGAGACCGTAATCGGCGCCGCCTACGAAGTCTCCAACACCCTCGGAGCCGGCTTCCTAGAGAAACTCTACGAACGCGCCCTCAGAAGCGAACTAGCTCTGCGAGGAATCTCAGTCGAGTCACAAGTAGTCTACCCCGTTACCTACAAAGGTCTCCTCATAGGCGAATACGCCCCCGATTTGATCGTCGAAGACACTCTAATAGTAGAGTTGAAATGCGTAGACCACTTCGTCCCCACGCACCTGGCCCAATGCCTAAGCTAACTCCACGCCTCTGGCCTAACTCTTGCCCTCCTCCTAAACTTCCAGCACCGCAAAGTAGAATGCCGCCGAGTGAGCCGCCCCGACCGCGCTTGATTTTCTTATCTGCTTCCATCGGTTCGTATCTGTGAGCCAAAAAAGATTTTTCCGCCAACCCCTTGCGCACCCTGTAACCCATTTGCTATTCTGAACAAGCCGTCGAACGACAGCAGCCTGGATCTGGAGTGAGAAAAAAACTCCTCTTTGCAAGATTTTGTAAAAAAAGCTTGCCAAATGATCCAAGCTTTGCTAAAGTAGACGATGTACGCTAGAACGGTAGTACTGGCGTACCAGGGTAGGGAAGGCTAAAACGCAGTAGTGAGTTGATCCTGCTGGGGTTTAGAAACCTCCATCTGAAGTAGTTCTTTCAGCCTCCCATAATTTCTGGATGAGGTCATCCTTGTGCGTTATGCAAGGTGCTTTGTCCGAACGGCTTTCGAGGCCGGCAGGGAATTCGCTTTCTGAAAAGATCGTGGGTTCCGCTGCGCAGATCTTTGAAAATCTGGTTGGACGCGAAGTAGAAGTTATGCTGCTGCGTTCGGAAGTCACTCGCAAGGGTGGCCGATGGGCGTAGTAAGCAACTAATTCGTCAGTAACTTGAGTTCAAACTGAGGCGACAAACAAATCGGCACGGTAGGTCGAAGTTTTTAAATAAATGAGATCTGCCTGCCAGGCTAGATTGGCCGCAAGGTCGATCGAAACCGAAACGGTTCAAACGAGAGTTTGATCCCGGCTCAGAATCAACGCTGGCGGCGCGCTTAACACATGCAAGTCGCACGAGAAAGGGAGCAATCCTAAGTAAAGTGGCGCACGGGTGAGTA
>JALYIB010000325.1 GCA_030775965.1 Acidobacteriota bacterium
CGCCCAGTATGATTGCGCCCAGCGGACGCATCAGGTAGCCGGTGCCGAAGGTCATCAACGACAGCATCAACGACGCGTATTCGTTCTTGGTGGGGAAGAACGCGCGGCCTATGGCGGCGGCGTAATAGCCGAACACCATGAAGTCATACATCTCCAGGAAATTGCCCAAGGAGACGCGAATAACGGCGCCGATTTTTGATGCAGGTTTGATGAAACCAGTTTACTTCTTTTTCGCAGTGGCCGTCATGGACAAGCGCGAAAAAAGGCTATGATGGTGTCATCCGCTCCGTGGGCGCTCTGTGGGGTTGACACGTTCGCGAACCGGTGGGACAATACCCGGCGGGCGGAGGTTTTATCCATGACCCGTTTTAGAACCGGCTTGCCGGTCGCCATCCCCGTGATCGTCACGGCTCTGCTTCTGGCAATACCTCTTTTGGCGCACCACGGCGCGGCGGCTTTCGACGTTACCAAAATGGTGACAGTCAAAGGAACCGTTACAGATTTTCAATACGTGAATCCGCACGTGCAGGTTTACTTCGACGCCAAGAACGACAAAGGAGAGCCGGAAGCTTGGCAGGGTGAGCTTACCGCTCCCAATAAACTGTCGCGCGCTGGTTGGAGCAAGCGCACATTGAAACCGGGAGACATGATTACGGTGACCGGAAACCCCGCGGTGAACGGCGCGCACACGCTGTGGATCCGCAAACTGATCGGCCCTGACGGCGAGTCTCTTCAGCTCATTGAAGACTAACATGGCGCGAAGTTCCCTACTCTTCCTATTGCCGGCGGGCACCCTGTTGCTGGCCGCCGTTTTGGGTACGCAAACGGCCCCGCCGGCGGTCCCCAGTAAGCCCGCGCCCAAGCACGACCTCACAGGGGTCTGGATGGCGCGCAACCCAGCAGCGATGCGCGCGTTCGCCGGCGCTACCTTCACTAAGGAAGAGCCGGAGATGACGCCCTGGGCGCTAGCGAAATATAAGGAAGCAAAATCTTCGACCGGCGGCCAATATACGCTCGACACCACCAACGATCCGGTGGTTACCAAATGCGATCCGCCGGGCGTCCCGCGCGTCTACTTCCACCCTTATCCGTTTGAGTTCGTCAGCACGCCAAGCTACGTGTTGATGCTCTACGAATTCGATCACATGGTGCGCCGCATTTATACCGATGGCCGCCCCATTCCCGAGGACCCGGATCTCACCTGGATGGGTTCGTCGGTCGGCCACTGGGAGGGAGACACTACTTTCGTGGTGGAGACCGTGGGTTTCAACGACAAGACGTGGCTCGATCGTCTAGGGCATCCGCACAGCACGCAACTGCACGTCACCGAGCGTTTCCGGCGCATTGACATGGATCACATGCAGCTGGATTTCATCCTGCAAGATCCCAAGGCCCTGGTGAAGCCGTGGACCGCGACTTTCTATTACGAGTTGCGCCCCCAGTGGGAGCTCGGCGAAATCTCCTGCGCCGGCGATTACCTGGACTTCAAAAAATTCGAAAAATAAATGCCCACTCGAACTGCGCTTGTGGCCTTGGCTCTGCTGGCGGCCGCGGCGCAAGCGCAAAAAGGTCCGCAGCCGGTCTATAAAGTGGATCCCTTCTGGCCCAAGATGCCCTTGCCCAACAAGTGGATCATCCAGGGCGTGCCCACCATGGTCACCGACAAAGACGATCACATTTGGGTGTTAAACCGCCCGCGCGACATCAACCCGGATGAGAACGGCGCAGCCGCCAGGCCGCCGCGCACGGATTGCTGCACCGCCGCGCCAGCGGTGCTCGAATTCGACACTGCCGGCAATTTGCTCCAATCGTGGGGCGGTCCCGGGTACACCGACGGCTGGCCTGCGCAGGGGATCGCGCGTCCAGGCACCGCGGCCGAGCACAACATTATGGTGGACCGCGAAGGCAACGTGTGGATCTCCGGCAGCAGCCAGGGTGACAGTATTCAGAAATTCACTGCCGACGGTAAGCTCCTGTGGGATTTCGGCCACCGCGCCGCCCGGCCGCCGGCCGCGCGGCTGCCGGAGAACAATCAGCAAACTGAGGTGTTCCCCGGCGGCATTTTTTTCTTCGATCTGGATGAAGACGCGCGCGAAATCTATATTGTCGACGCCAAGCGCGTGCTGGTCTACGACTACGACGGCAAGTTCCAGCGCGGCTGGGGCGGCCACGGCATTCCGCTGAGCGAGATCGACAACAATCCGACGCCGCCCTATGACACCAGCGGCAATCCTCCCGATCAGATGCAGTTTGCGCCCGCGCTGCATTGCGTGCATTTCGCGGTCGACGGACTGGTTTACGTCTGCGAGCGCGGCAGTGACCGGGTGCAAGTCTTCACCAAGCAGGGCAAGTTCGTGAGCAGCTTTTTCGTGCACCCCTCGACGCCCTCGCGTGGCGCCGAGTGCGGCGGGCCCGGAAGCCAGATTTACGGCATGTGCGGAACCATCTACAACCTGACCTTCTCGCACGACGCCGGCGAGAAATACGTGTTTCTCGCCGACGGCACCAACGACAAGATCTGGATTCACGATCGCAAAAGCGGCGCCCCGGTTGGTTCGATCGGCGATAACGGCCGCATGGCGGGGCAATTCCATTGGATCGATGCTATCGCTATCGATTCGCACGGCAACCTTTATACCGGCGAGGTGGATACCGGCAAACGGGTGCAGAAGTTCATCCTGACCAATCGCGACGGCACCGCCCGCCCGCGGCCCCACGAATAATCCGGTAGCCGCAGGGGACCGGCGCGCTCGACAGAGACTTTCATCTCGACGCACGCCGGACGCCCGTGCAGTTTCCGCAGGCGACGCACTAGCCAGGGTTCATGCGATGCGTTTGGTGGCGTCGATCTTCACAAACAAAATGGCGGCGATCAAGCACAGCGCGCTGGTGAGGAAGAACGGCGCGTTCCATCCGTAGCGAGTGGCCGCATACGTCACGACCGCCGCCGACATGGCGCCGCCGACGTTGCCCAGTGTATTCATAACCGCCGAAACCGAGCCGGCAAAGTCGCCGCCGATATCGAGCGGCACGGCCCAGGAAATGCCCACGGTCCATTCCAGGCCAAAGAACGCCACGCAATAAAATGAAACCGAGACTTTCGGATCGTGCGTCAGCACCGCGGGGATGGTGGCCGCGGCCGAGAGCAGAAATCCCGCGATCGCCACCCAGCGCCGCGCCAGGTTGACGTTGCCGGTGCGCTGCAGCACGCGATCGGAAAACGATCCCCCCAACAGATCGCCCAGCGTTCCAGCAAACAACGGGAGACTCGCATACAGCCCCATTTTTGCCAGCGTCATCCCGCGGGAATCGTGCAGATAGGTGGGGAACCAATCGTTATACACGTTGAGATTGAAGTTGTAGCAGAAGTACATCAAAGCGAGAATCCACAGATTGCTTTGCGAGAGAATTTTCCGCCAGGGAATATCTGTCGAACGTTTGCGCCCGGAGCCGATCAATTCGCGCTCGGCTGTGTTGACGCTGCGATGTTCCTCGGGCGTGTCGCGGTAGTAAAAGTACCACACGGCGGACCACACCACGCCTAGCAATCCAAAAACCAGAAACGCCGCACGCCAGCCGAACAGGGGGATAAATCCGCTCCAATGCAATCCGTAGATCGTGAATCCCGCCAGGACCAAAGGCGTCAACGCCGCACCCAATCGCGATCCGGCATGTGTGATCC
>JALYIB010000326.1 GCA_030775965.1 Acidobacteriota bacterium
GACTTGTGGAATTTTTTCAGTCTGTCGAATTTCCTTGCCGGCAAAGCCGGGGTGAGCCTGGCAACGCCGGTAGGATCCCAATTTTATGGCAATCGCGATTTTCGGGAGATTGATTTTAATCCCTACATCAACGATGACTGGAAGGTAAGCTCGAAGTTAACTGTGAACCTGGGCTTGCTTTGGGAATTTACGACGAATCCTGTAGAGCGTCACAACACCATTAGCCTGGTTCCAAACGTTCTCACGGATACCAACTTCGTGAATGTTTCGCATGTAACGCGCACCAATCCATCGTTGCGGAACTTCGATCCTCGTATTGGTTTCGCCTACGATCCCTTCGCCGACCACAAGACCTCCATTCGGGGAGGTTTTGGATTGTTTCATGACGTGATTTCGCCCTCCATCTACTGGGCCGCGCTGACGTCAACCCCGCCTTGGGCCAACTACATCCAGGTAGGCGCAACGTACCCGATTCCCATCACTGCCAGCACCGCATTTCCGATCCCTGCGCTGTCGCCGGGCTGGGACTACAACAACAACACCACCCCTTACATGATTCAATATAATCTCAACGTTCAGCGCGAGCTGGGGGCGGGGACTGTACTTTCGGTAGGCTACGTCGGTTCACGCGGAGTTCATTTGTTTGTCGGAAGCGAACAAAACCCCGTCGTTCCCACTATTGTAAATGGCGTCTACCATTTCGCGACTGTGGTGAACGGCAACATCGTCGGGAATAGCCGGGTGAACCAAAATTTCAGTTACCTGAGCGACGACATCCCCGGTGGCTACTCGCGCTACAATTCCTTGCAGGTAAGCCTGAATCATCGCTTGAGCCGCAACGTGCAGTTGCAAGCAGCCTACACTTACGCGAACTGCATGGATAACGGAGGCAGCACTCTGGGTGCGCTCAGCCTCAACACTCCTTCCGATTCGCAAAACCCGTATGACCGCAAGGCCGATTACGGTCCATGTCCTCAGGACATCCGTCATGCTCTTAGGGTAAATGGCGTCTACACATTGCCTTTCCGTGGAAGCAGGTTGTTAACCGGTTGGCAACTCGCTGGGATCGTGACATCGAGTACTGGTCTCCCGTTCAATATAAACACGGGATTCGACTCCATCGGCTACAACGAAGCTTTACAGCCAGGAGTCGTCCCTAGGCCCAATTACGTTGCCGGATGTAACGTACAGGTGAAGAGTGTAAACGAGTGGTTCAACCCTGCGTGCTTCACGGTCGCCCCCCCGGGCACACTAGGCAATCTTGGACACAATGTCGGTCGAGGGCCGAATCTCCAAAACACCGACGTGTCCTTGTCGAAAGAGACGCGAATTAAAGAAAATCTTCAGGTACAAATTCGCGCCGAAATCTTCAACATATTCAACCATGCCAATTTTGCATTGCCCGCCTCCAGCGTCTTCACGGCAGGCGCGCCCGGAGCCTGCACCGCAAGTGGAGCAGGATGCGCCAGCCCTAATCCGCAAGCCGGTCAAATTACCAGCACGGTGACGACAGCGCGTCAAATCCAGTTTGGCCTGAAGTTTATTTTTTAATGGTAGGATTACCTGAAGCAGTTTCAGTGGAGGATTGGTCATGAGTGCAGAGGCGGTGCGCGGGGCCAGAGTCCGCCTCGTCGTGGTTTGGATTCTGCAGTTGTTAGTCGCGGCAGCGTTCGTCAGAGTGGGAGCATCGAAGCTTGCCAGCTCGCCTCCCATGGTTGTCCTGTTCGATAAGATCGGGTTGGGTCAATGGTTTCGCTACCTAACCGGCACCCTCGAAGTGGCAGGCGGCATTGGAGTGCTGATACCTCGGCTGTCGCTATACGCTGCCCTCCTGCTCATGGCCGTTATGCTGGGAGCAATTGTTTCTCAATTGACAATCCTCGGGGGGTCTGCGAGACCTGCCATTGTCCTGCTGCTTCTGGCCAGTGCGGTCGCGTGGCTGCGGAGGAGCCCCAAAACTGCCTGAACCACTCGCGTAACCATCGTTTTAAAAAGGCGACGCCCATGATAAAGCACTTGTTTCTAATTTGGGCGCTGGCGGGTAGACCTGCGCTTGCCCAAATGTATTTCTCCGGCGAATGGCCCCCCGCATTCACGAGGAATTTGGCCCGGACCTAGACCCTGGCGGATCCCGAGCTTTACGATCTGTTAGGTATCTCTTCCCAGCCCTGAATTAAGATCCGGCTCGTGAGATTGAGATGATCGCGCAAAAGGTCCACGGCCTTCGGTGCATCACGATCCATCACTGCCCGCAAAATCGCCTCATGCTCGGCGGCGACGTTACGTCCAAGCCCATCGAATAGCACGGAAAGCCTTCTGTAACGCCGGGACCGGTCAAAAAGCAAACCACACAGTGACGTGATCCAGGGAGATCCACATCCCGTGTGAATCGCACGGTGGAACGCTTCGTGTCTGAGCTCCCACTCTGGATCGCGCGAGCCGTCTTCTAGAGTTGGCGAGCGCTTGGAAAGCTCATGGAATCTGGCGAGCAGATTCGCTTCCCAGTGGTCATCTCCACGCTCAATCGCCATGCGCACGGCAATTGCTTCCAACTCGGACCGGGTATGGGCCAAGTCAATCATTTCTTCTTTGGAAACCGGCGCAACTCGGAAGCCTTTTCGATCCTCTAGGACCACGAGGTTCTCAGCAACCAGACGCATGAGCGCTTCGCGCAAAGGACTCAGGCCTGAATCGTAGGCGCGCCTGATCTCACTTAACCGAAGACGGCTGCCAGGTCTCAGGCGGCAGTGAAGAATATCGGATTGTAGCTTCTCAAAGACCTCAAAGGCACGGGTTCTTCGAGGACTCGTCCCGGAAATGGGCGCGGGCTTGTTCACGGTAGTTCAGCCGTTGAGTCAGCCTTCACACGCACATTGTAACTGATTGCATTGCCTGTTGCCGCTGTGAGTCCAATGCCAGTGAGTCCAATCCATGCCGCGCCGCGAGGGTGCCCCCCTGACATTGCATATTTTCCCCGACTTCTCTGCCTGTGAATTCGTGGTCGAATTTCGCGAAGTTGCCGTACCCCAAATCGTAGGCTCAAGTAATGATCTCCGATGATTTTCAAAGTACAATCGGCCGCCTGGCGAAGCGTCGCGTGATACCCTTTGCTGATGAGCCGCAGGCGGAAGAACTTCAAGTTGTCGCTAGCCGTGGCCGAATTGCAGCGCGACGCCCTTCTTCATTAGGGAATCCCTAGGACGCTGAAAGGAGTCAATCTCAACTGTCGTTCCGGGTCTTATCAAGGGGATACCTGCGTCCAAATATTCACGGCAGCGCGTGTAAGCGTCGAACGTTCCTGTTGGTAGCCTACGGTAAACGTCCACAACAGCAAACGTCAGGAACTCCTGGTCGCAGTGCAAGATCCGCGTTGATTAGAATGAACCGTCCGGGCTTGCACTAGCACGCCACCGCGTGAACGAGGGTTCTCACCGGCGACGTGCTGCGCAATTCCGCCTCTCTTTCGGTGAACTGGACCACAACCACCGTCCGGTCGTCGACAGGAAC
>JALYIB010000327.1 GCA_030775965.1 Acidobacteriota bacterium
GTTCCTGTCCGATCCATAGCAGTACGTAGCGGACGAATGACAGCCGGTGGATGCCGCTGGCGCTACAGCGATGGCGCTCCCACTGACATTGGAAGTCTCCCCATATACCCCAAAAGGCACCGAGAGCACCGCCGCGGCATTGCTGGAGCAGGATACGATCTTATAGACCGTGCGCGTTGTGTTAATTCCCATGAAGTGGGTCCCATCGCAATATCCTGCAGTCTGCCAGTTTGTGCCGTTGCCAATCAGCGAGGTGGATCCCATATTGATCGAGACCGTGCCGGCCGCCGGATACACCGTACTCTGGTCCGCCGACTGGCTGTTGACTTCGTAATAAATCCCCCGGTTGCTGGTGTCGCGCCCGTAGTTATTTTGCCACGTGACCGCATTCGTGATTGCAGTCAGTGCAGCCGCGGCGAGGGGGGGATTATTGCAACCCTGCGATGACGTGTCAATCAGAGACTCATACGCCGCTTGCATTGCTTTGACATTGATCGCTTCCCGCCAGGGAGCTCCTTGGTGAACAAACGGTGCAGAGAATGCCTTGGGCGCACTCACATAGCTGGGATTCAACGCATACTCATTTTCACCCCAGCTTCCATCTGCGGACTGAACGGCGTTCCAGGTGTTCGCGTAGGTCGAGAGCCAGGAGCAGTATTGGGCATGCCGCGTCGGGTCAGGGTCAACCTTGGCTCCGAGTGCGACGTTCCATAGCTCGTACCCCGCTTCGCGATTGTCGATATTCGGGCTCCCTGCGGGATTCGCCCAGCGAGGGACTTGGAAGCTGATCCAGTTGTAAAGCCCCGGTAGGCGTTCGGAGTGTCCGTCCAGCGCCCTAAAGAATTGACTGACCATTGTAGACGCGCGGGGCGCAACCGAGCGGTAACCGTGGTCCAACGTCCACTGCCAAGTGATGTCCGCATAGGCGCGGGCTTGGGTCTGATAAGTCGCGTTGCCCGTTCGGTAGTAGAGCCGGTATAGCGCAATCGCCACGTCATAATAGTTCCAAACAGTAGAGGGGTTTTCCGTAGTCCAGGCTTGGAAATCCAACCCGTGCGAATCGGGCGGAGGTAACAGATAGGCAGTCACCCCCGAAGATGCCGGCTCGAACAGATTCTCAGCGCATGTGATGGTACTCGCTGCGACGCTTGAAATCGGACAAAGGGCGCGTCCGGTCCCCGCTCCATCCAAGCTGTTCCACGCAAACGCGACCCAGGATTTTCCTGCGAGCTGCGTACTCAGGTCGACAGTCGTGGCTATCACGTTTCCCCCGGTCCAGGAAACCGTGCCGGGAAGCGCCGTTCCTAGCGTCGGCGCAGCCGCCAGCGCCGCTGGAGCCATGTTGTTAGCCACCGCGACTTCCGCAAGATCACCGTAGATCCAAGGAGAGTTGCCGTACGGAATCAAGGGTCCCAGTAGATTGTCTTGGGCAGCTGGCAGACCTGTCTGCACGATGCCCGCCGCATTTACTGCGACCTGTCCCCATCCAACTACCGAAGCTGCGATCAATATCAGTGCGAATTTCATTCTGCTCCCTCTTGCCCGTGCCGGCTTCACGGGCGCTAGATCTTCTATCTGCGCTAGTCTTGGCCTCGCTTCAATCCGGATATTCTCCGGGCCAATCCGCGTTCCGCAGGTAGGATGATCGACACTCCTTGCTTAAAAGGTTAGCAAACGACCGTATAGGCGTCGCGGAGCCCTATTCTTTGGCGGCCAGCGGAGCCGCACCGCCTAAATCGCGGGTGAAACAGCTCTTCTGTCCCAGCTTCTTCGCATGCCTTCTGCAGCCGCCCGACGACGCACCCGGACTTTCAGTTCGAATTTGTCACTTGCATTTGCGGCACTTAGCACATCCCCTAACGCCACTACTATTACTCCCTAAGTCAAAGTCCGACTGCCCCTTTTCGGTTGCATAGCATGGTGATCGGTAGTTCCCCGTGGGATCGTTATACGCTGAAGTTTAGACCGCCGGCTAGGGGACGGCCCGATCCCTGCGCGCAAGCCGGTCCGCTGCGCTTATTGCGCGCCGCGACCGAGCAACACCGTCTTGGCGGTGTGGAAAATGATATAGGCGTCGAGCGAGGGCGCTAGATTCTTGATGTAATACAAATCGTATTCCAGTTTAATAATGGCGTCTTCCATAGTGTCGCCATATTTATGATTGATCTGCGCCCACCCCGTGACACCCGGCTTGACGCACAACCGCTGACGGTAATAGGGAATCTGCTGCTGCAATACATTGACGAATTCCGGCCGCTCCGGACGCGGACCCACTAGGCTCATGTCGCCGCGCAGAACGTTGAACAATTGCGGCAATTCGTCCAGCCGCAGCTTCCGCAGCCAGCGGCCCACAGGCGTAACGCGGGGGTCGTCTTTGCTAGCCCACACGGCCCCGCTACTAGCTTCCGCTCCCGCTTTCATCGAGCGGAATTTGTAAATGGTAAACGGAATCCCGTACTTGCCCATGCGCGTTTGCCGGTAAAGCACCGGTCCTTGGGAGGAGAATCGCACTGCCAGCGCGACCAGCACCATAATCGGTAACGCAGCCACCGCTGTGGCCAACCCCAGGATCCAGGAATACGCCGTCTGCATCGCAACCATCGCCGGCCGCGGGCCCAAATCCACCGAGAAGATCAGTTGCGATGGCCTCAGTTCGCGAACCGACACCCGATGAAAGACGGTTTCATAAGTAGCCGCTGCATCCTCGATTTGGATTCCCGCAAAGCGCAAATCCACCAATTGCTCAACCGGAAGCGAGCCGCGGCGTTCCATCATGCCCACCACAATGCGATCCGCATGATTTTCCGCAAACGCATTGCTCAACTGGTCGGGCACGCCCAGCCAGGGCACCCCCTCGGGCGGCGTCGCCTGCCCGCCGCTATCCATGACTCCAATTGGCGTCATACCCAGCTCCGGGCGTTCCCGCAGGGCTTGAATAATTTGCCGAACGTCGGTCGAGGCCCCCAAAAACAGCAGTTTTTGCGCGCCCCTGGCCTTTCGCACCGCCCCCGTGAATAAGATCCGCCAGGATGGCCCCGCTACCATCAGCAGCAAGCTCCCGTAAATCATGAGGTGACGCGGAAGACCCAGATCCCAGCGGCCGTAATCCAGCAACGCCTGGAACAAAAACGCCACGCCCACAACCAGACAAAACTGCTGTAGCAGAACCGTGCGCGAGGCGATCCGATACTGGTCGTAGAGGTCGCTCAAGTAGAGGCCTCCGAGGATAAACACCGCCACCAGGCCAATGCGCCACCAACCGCCATCCTCCAGCAGGAAGATATCCAGGGATACGTCCACCGACGCAAAGGCGGCGAGGACATAGCAGCTTACCACTACAATGGCTTCCGATATAAGCAACTCCACCGTGCTGTTGGGGATAGAAACGCGAAAGAGCCTGATCATAGAGGCGAGCGAAATCGTGCAACTCGGTTCGGGCTACACCACATACTTACTTATATCCTATCGGTCATCGACAGTCCGGCCTTCAGGCCATCGCGCAGCAGCGATTTTCGGTTTCCGGCGCCTGGCGATCGAACTTCCCGGCAAAACCCGGGGTCCTCGCTCCCAGTGACGCGCCAAGCACCCCGCAAATCGCAATGAGGGGCAGACCGAGTGCAAAAAAGATTCATCAGGAAGCGCAGAGCGGCAGGAATCTGAACGGGAAACCATTCAACTCGTAATATTATGACTGCCCTCTGTTTCAGCATACATCTTCCGGCTTGTAATCACTGCGTGTAGCAGTTTGGAAATAAGGCCATTTCACCCCACTGTTGCGGGCCCTTAAGCCCCCCCTAACGGCATTCCGATTACTCCCTAAGTAAAAGTCCCACTGCCCGCTTATCTCCCGCGGTCGATAGATAAAATGTGCCACGCAATATTCTTCTTAGTACTTTTGTTCTACTGGGTTTACAGGCCGTTGCCCTCGGTCAGTCCGTAACCCTTTCGCTGGGCTCGACTACCGGGACGGCCGGGGGTACCGTCGTGCTGCCCCTCAACCTGACCTCGGCCGGCGGCGCGCAAACCTCGGGCCTCCAATGGACCTTCACCTATTCCTCCGATATCACCGGTGTCACAGTCGCGGCAGGCTCCTCCACCACCGCCGCCGGCAAAAATCTTTCTTGCTCCGGAAATAGC
>JALYIB010000328.1 GCA_030775965.1 Acidobacteriota bacterium
CAGCAGCCGGCACCCACGCAGGCCCCGGAAATCCCCACCATCACCAACAGCCCGACGCCCCCGCCGCGACCAGCCCCACCCGCCGGAGTGGCAGCCGGCCCCGAAGCCCTCGACGCCCTCAAGAGCGGACGTAAATCGACGGCACTGAAGTACGACGCCGCCGACGTCCTGAAAGGACTACCAGGCAAGGGCGCAGAAGGACGCCAGGTGTTCGACCGAGCGATCTGGAGCCGGGACGCCGGCATCGAGCATCTCCGCGAAGTGGCGAGACTTGCGCCAGAGCAGATGCCGATGATCGGACGCGCCTACCTGGAGGAGATCGTCGGAACGAACAGCGTCGAAGGACTCAACAAGGGCCCCGGCATGTTTAAAAAGTGGGAGAACCTCGGACCCGAAACCAAGCTGCTCCTATTCAAAAACCCGCTGCTGATCAAAGACCTTGACAGCTTCTTCCTGCTAGCGAAAAAGGCAGCCGCCGACGTCAATCCGAGCAACACAGCCGCAGTGCTTACCCTCAACACGCTGGTAACAGGAGGCGCATTTTGGCTCCACCCCGCCGTTGGAGCGGCGGAACTGCTGACACCGGCCCTAATCTCGAAGCTGCTGCACAGCAAGGCAGGAGTGAACGCGCTTACGAACGGCCTGAAGATTCGCGCCGGATCAGGTGCAGCGTCGGCGTTTGCCGCGGCGCGGATTCTGAAGCTGGCGGGAGATGCATCTCAACGCCTGACGGACGCGCGACTTCCCCAGGCGGCCCAGGTGGACTCCCAATCACAAAACGGAACGCCCACGTTAGCAGCAGCCCTGCAATAAACGGAGACAGCGCAATCGCCAAGTCCAGGCACCCAGGCCCGCCGTCTTTTGTTAGCCCATTTCCCACGAACACCGCAGCCCAGGCGCAGCACAACAGCAGCCACGCGCGCTGGATCACGCCGGCACCGCCGCAAGTTGTTTTAGTCATGCCTGAAGAGTATGCGGCATGTTTGCGCGCGTGTAAATAGCCCACGCATACTTCCCCTGCCCCCCCGCACTGCAAACATGGTCGCCGCGCTTTCGGCCCGCGCTTTAGTTTGAGATTCGTGGATTTCGGCGCGAAGAGGAGGTATCGGAGAACCAGTGTAGATTGCCAGATTGATCCCGCTCTGTTCCGAATGGGAAACTCTGGTCAAATTGCCACCAAGGTAGAAGCCAAACGTGGAACCGAACCTGAATCGTTAAGTGCATCTCGGAGACGGGAAGTTTTTGACCGGCTTGCGATAATGAAAAGAACTCAATGCAGTTGAAGGTTAGGGTGTGGGATGGTGCTAGAACCTCACGGTAGTCCCACGGACGCGATATGTACACGTCTGATTTCCCTGAGACTGTTTGGCCGTTTACAAATTCAATTGTGTTGTAGGAACAAGCGTATTCAACGTACTTTAAGGAGACATTGCCGGCATTGCTTACTGATACTTTAACGGAGTATGGATCGTTCGGATTCACGGGATCAGATGCAGAAACCGAAACGACAGGTCGCAGTAAATAGGCAAAGCCGATCACCCCGGCTATCACGCTCCCTACGACGATGGCCTCCCACGCCCTCTTCAATATCGAACGTAATCGCTGGTACAGCGATAGGGTTTGTTCTCTTCTTTGCGCTGTTTTTTTCGATTTATTTGGCAATTGCTCTCTATGGTTAGCTTTCCCAAACTTTCAGGCCATTTCATGCCCCCGACATAATGGATCAGCCAGCCTTCCTTCCCGCCTTCTCAGCCCCTCGGCGCGTCGATCTTCCACTTTCCAAAAGCCACCACGTAGAGCAGAATCACATTCAGCACTGGGATCAGAATGAAAAAGGCAAGCCACGGAGAGTAGCCGATTCGCTTGAAGATCCGAGAGACCGGGAACACCCCGAGCATTAAGATCAGCAGCAGTGGCAGGAAAGCGACGATTTGCCAAAATAACGTTTGTTCCACCCGATCACTCATCTAGCCCTTCTTCTTCCCCGCCTTCTTAGCCGCCGCTTTCGCCCGCCGACGCCGAACGATCGCGCTACGCTCCTCGGGCGATTTCGAGTCCCAGTAACGCAGCATGGCTTCACTCATGCCGGGGGATTGCTTCTTAGGCTTCGTGGGCAGTTCGTCGCCACTTCTTTGCGCTTCGACGAACCGCGCTACTGTGAGCCGCCGGTTTGCATATGCGAAAGGCTCCAAAATAGGAATCTGAATCTGGATCCTTCCGAGCAGTGAATTCGGCCTCGGGTTATTCACCGCCTGAACCCTTTTCTTGATCAGCAGCTTTTCAGCCTCCCGTAGTTTGCCGATCGTCGCCGCTCCAATCTCAATCAAGCCTTTCTTCGTAGGGATCTGGATCGCCAAGTCGCGGTCATAGAACGGGAAGGCCATTTGGTCGAGATTGATTGGCCTTTGGCGACGCTGCATCCTGACCAGCGCAGAAATCCGCTCTAAAGCCCAGTCGCGAATTAGTTCCGGTTGGAAATCGATGACCGCCGCCGCGATCTCGCGATCCGGCAAGTCCCTCACTGCCACTATGGCGGCTGCTATCGCGGCCTTCAATTTTGACAAATTGGATTGCTGCATCTTAGGTTTTCCTCAGGTGGAGTGTGGCTTTCCTGCCACGTAAGTGCATGACCATTTCAGGCCCTCGACATAATAGATCAACCCACCTTCTTCCTCGCCTTCTTCCCCGCCTTCTTAGCCGCCATCTTCGTCGCCTTCTTCCCCTTCGGCACCCGGCAATGCACCCACGCCTGTCGCGCGCTCGGCTGCTCCACGCCACAGCGCGGACAGACTGTAGGTTTAGGCACCGCCGCACCTGTTACTGGTAGCAGTCCAGCCTTGACCATCTCGGCTCTGGCAATTCCGCCGAGGCTGGCCATCTCCTTGACCGTCATCTCTTTTTTCGCCACGCCAAGATATTAACACGATGCCTGCCCCGTTGAAATTTTGTTGAGTATTTGCGCATGTTTGATATTGACACGGAGCAAGATGGATGTCAATATAGTGATGTAAGACAAACACGCCGAACACATGCCCGGCGCTAAAAAAGGGAGCAACACAGCAATGAAAATCACCTGCGAAGAATGCAACGGCAAAGGCGAGATCCAAGGCGACACCTGCGAACTCTGCGAAGGCAACGGAGACTTTAGCTTTGAGTCGATCAAGTTTTGGATCGACCGCGCCCAACAGATGGAATTGAAGTACAAGAACGCGATCCGGAGGGCAGCATAATGCTAGGCCAGATCACCGAGGTATTAGAGAACTGCCCCGAGTGCCACGGCGCCGGGATCACCTGGGAAGGCGAAGGCCCCGAGGATTGCGCCGAGTGCAACGGCGCAAAACAGATCCTCACCCCCCACAACTACCTGCTCGAAGCCTTGAAGATCGGCCAGCAGCGCGGCAACCGCCGCGAGCACCGCGAAGTGAAGCCCGAGCACATCGAAGCGTTGATTGACCACTTCCGCGACATCGTCGCGACCATGTACGAGATACCGATGAAGGAGGCAGCATAGCCATGGCTGACATCATTCGCTACGAAATCAACATCCCCCAGCGCTTCGAAATCGCGCATCCGGTGGGAGTCGAGAAAGAGGGCCAGTACGGAGTGCAGTTCCAGCACCGCACGTGCGACGGACGCCTGACGTATCTCGAGCCCATCGTCGAACAGCAACTGGATCGACTCGGCATCGTGCCCGGGGAAGAGATCGAAATCTGCAAGCGGCAGACCGGCGCGGGGAACAGCCGACGGATCCAGTGGACAGTGCAGCGCGTCAGGGAGATTCTGACGCAGGAGCCGAAAGAGCAGAGCGGGGAGCGGAAGGCGTTATCAGCACCGACCGCCCCATCAGTGAACAATTCAACACAGATTACTAACTCCCCCCAGGGTAGCAGCTACGAGCCCCGGATCACCCAAGGCGCCGCGGCCCGCGTCATGGCCACCAGCCTCAAGGCCAGCATCGACGCCCTGATCGAGGCGCAAGCGTACGCCGCCGGCAAAGGTGTTGATTTCAAGATGACCGAGGACAAAGTGGTTTCGGTCGGCATTTCGATGTTCATCCAGAGCTTTAAAGAGGCGGAAACCCGCCTCCGCTACCCGGCGACCCGCAGCACCCGGGAGCAGGCAGCATGAAAACCAAGCTGACCAAGGCCGAACGAGCTTACGTTAAATCGCTGATCGAGGACAGCGGGTACACGCGCGCCGAAGCCATCGACATCGTGCGCGCCGGCGGCCTGGAGGAGCACGCAGCATGAGCGCCGCCGCCGCAAGGCAGACCAGCCTGCCAGAGGAAGCCTACCAGACCGCCTATCGGTTCGCCCAGCGCTACGACCCCTATGACGAGCACCGCATCATCACGGAGGCGGCCGAGCGAGTCGGCCTCTGCGACGTGCGCACCCGGCAGCACATCGAGATCGACCAGGCTGCCCTGCCCGCCGAGTACCTGCGCAAGAGCCCTGACTACGCCAAGATCCGACGCCACCTGGAGGATGGCGTCCGGATCCCCGGAGCCTTCCTGACCAGGCAGACCGAGTACACCCTGGCGCGCATCCCCGGCGACGAGCCCGACGACGAGCGAGGCCGGCGATGAAGTGGCCCACGTTTTGGGAGCTGGTGAGCGAGACGACCGCCGGCGAATGGCTGATCGTGGCCGTACTCGTAGCCGGCATGTTGGCGTTGCTTTCCATGCTCTGATCGGAGTAGCTTGTTTTTTTCCCTTTTTGCCCGCGCTGGAACCGTCCATCAGCGCGGGTTTTTACGTTATGGGTGCATTATTCGCTTGCAATCAAGCTAACGATAGTGATCATTAGTCATGGACATCAGTGAACTGAAAACATACCTGGATGGCAGGTTCGATGCCCTCGAGCGCAGCTTCGATGCCCTCGAGCACAGGCTTGCGTCAATGAAGCGGCTGATCGAAGACGCCAGCGCTAGCATCAGCACCAGTCTGATGAAGGGCAACACGACCGGCGGGAAGGATCCCGCCGCCGTAGCCCTCGGGAGCCGGCGCACGAAGCGCAAGGCGAAATCTTCAGCCGCCAACGGCAAGCTGGGCGGACGGCCCACCGTCGCCGACCGCTGCCCGTGCGGCAAGTATTCCCGCCAGCTCGCCGCCAAACGCGGCCACCGCTGCTTAGCGCCAACGGCCCATTGAGAGCCACATGGCGACTAAGAGAATAGTGCCCCCCACCGCCACCTCCACGATTGCAGCGATCTACGCCCGCGTCTCCACCCAGGACAAAGGGCAGGATACCGACAACCAACTCCACCAACTCCGCGAGTATTGCGCCCGGCAAGGCTGGTCCATCAGCGAGGAGTACGT
>JALYIB010000329.1 GCA_030775965.1 Acidobacteriota bacterium
GTGCGTGGTGGGCGGTGTGGGATTCGCCGGTTACCGAATTATGTCAAGAAAAATGTGGCAGAAAGAAGTCACGCCTTCCATGATTGTGCTGGGAATAGACGCCAAGAGGACTGCCGGCAAAGAGTAAGCCTCAAGATTCCGGGCTCTTAGACGCAAAACAGGGAATCGCCGAAGGGCTTTTCCCACAAGTTTTACACAAGAGCCGCGGCAGAGTCGTTTTCGATAAGCCCTTTGTATCAAATCTTTTCCAGGCGAATTTCGGGCCTGGACTTTTTTACTTGACTTCGCTGGTCCGAAATCCTAAGATCCAATCACACACAGGTTTTAGCGGTTGCGAAGCCGTTGAATCTGATTCTCCCATGTACATCCCTCTGTGAAGAACAGAGGTCACGAAATGCTCACCTCCCGGTGGGCATTTTCGTTTTTATACCGCTCTGAGAAGCCTCAGGCGACCTGAGAGCGTGCGGTCAGGAGTTGGGGATACTAAGGGGACCCGGCGGTTCACGGGCGTCCTCAGCGCGCGGAATCGGTAAAAACGTGACCACTTTGCAGCCAAACGGCCACATATGGTCAACAACCCGCTTCTGGAGCCCCGGGGCCGGGCAACTAAACCTTTTCCTCTCAAGTCTTTTCCGATTGGGCATCCCAGTGCTCTGATTACCCTGAATAGGAGTTCTTTCGATGCGCAAAACCCTCGTAACCGTTCTGGCAATTGCCGGGACCATGAGCAGCGCCGCTTTCGCGGCCGATAGAGAAGTCAAGGTCAACGACCGGCTGGATGCCTCCGCCGACACTTTGACCGACATGATGCACGCCGCCGATAAAGGCATTCCCCAGGACTTGATGGACAAGGCCCACTGCGTGGTTGTAGTGCCAGGTATGAAAAAGGCCGGCTTCATCTTCGGCGCAAAATACGGCCGCGGTTTCGCCGTCTGCCGCCGCAGCGGCGGTTCAGGCTGGAGCGCTCCGGCTGCGATGCGCGTCGAAGGCGGCAGCGTCGGCTTTCAGATTGGCGCTTCGGAGACCGATATCGTTCTACTGGTGATGAACGATGACGGTATGAAGCACCTCTTGTCCGACAAATTCACGATCGGCGGCGAAGCAACGGCCGCGGCGGGCCCAGTGGGCCGCGATGCTACCGCGCAAACCGACGCGATGTTGCACGCGGAAATGCTGTCTTACTCGCGTGCGCGCGGCCTGTTCGCGGGCATCTCACTCGAAGGCGCGACGCTGCGCCCGGATGGCGATACCAACCGCGAACTCTACAGGCATGAATCGACCAACCGCGCAATCTTGACGGGCGGCTTCAAGACTCCGGCGGCCGCGGCCAAGTTTGAACGCGCGCTGCATCGCGAATCCGCGCAGCGTCACTAATCCGCGCTATCGCGGTGGCGGTTGGCGCACCTTCTGGCGGGCCGCGATCTTCGTTGTCGGTCAAACGGGCATCGTAGATCGAGCTTCGACGGCCCGGCCCAGCAGGGTGGCCATCGCCACCGCGGTAACATCGGCGCGTTGACGGACGCGCGGGACGGGCCATGTAAAGGTATGGGCGGCAGACGTCATCGATTCATTTAATAGTCGCACCGGCGACACGAACCGGTTGCGATAATGCAATCGTGGACCACTCCTTGCTGAAGAGAACGATCCTGCTATTGGTTTCCGATCCGGTCGTGCGCTCAGTTCTCCAGGAGACCTTGGAAGGTGCCGGTTATTCGGTATTATCCACAAGAGACCTGGGTCAGGCGGTCGACCGCTTGAAGCACAGCCAGCCTGATCTATTGCTAACACGCACCTACATTGAAGGATTGCCGGGTCACGATGCCGCCGTGTACCTGCGCGGCAAGTGTCCGAAAATGAGGGTCCTGATGGTAGGCGGACTGCTCGACGACCAGCGCCTGAATTACCGCGCGGAATTGGAACATATTGAGGTTTTCCCCAAGCCCTACAGCGCCGCCGAGCTTCTCGAGAAGGTCAAGGATGTTCTCAGCAAACCGCGCGGCGGAGTATAAGAGGGGGGGGAAACCATCGCATTGCATGTGTTTTTGCCGGGAGGCGGCGCATTCAGCTCCCTCCGGCACTCGGCGGACACTCGCGATCATTTGTTCACTGAATCCAGCCGCCCTACTCCAACTGTGGGACGACACGCTAATCAAAGGAGAAGTGGCGGCGGCGTGGCTAGCTGGATGACGAGCACAGAAGATTGATCGATATAAATGCGAGTGTCTTCATGATAAACTTCCATCCACTATCTTTCATGAGCCTCCGGCCGGCGCACTAACAACTGAGCAGCGAGAAAAATAAATCCCATAATGATAAATGCGACGCCAATAAGTACCACCACGAAGTCTGGTTGTGAAAGCGGCAAAGCTTTTCGTACCGATACATAAAAGGGTCCGACTATGGCAGGCCCCTTGGTCCACAGAAGTGCACCAATTGCAATGAACGCGATCCAGCTATACCACCATTTCAGCCGCAGCAGAGGGCCACCCAAGAAGAGGAGCGCTCCGAGGGATGCACTTATCCACAAGCAAGTATAGAAGAGAAGCTCCGCAGCCGCACCGCCGAAGGCAGCAGCACCTGGTTCCGGTGTCAATTCTCGGCGCAAAAGGAAAAACAAAAGAGCTAAACAGAGAAACACGAATCCTGCTCGATTCAGCCAGCGGGATATTGCCTGGAGTGTCATAAGGGATCTATTGGGCGCTTCCGATGGATTTTAGGTTGCCGACGATTAAATCCGCAATCCGCTGGTTGGCAACGGATGAGTGATTGTCTCCTCCAGAGGGATATTGATTCGGCGTCAGAGGCGCAAAAGCCGTGGGATTCATATATTGATACGCCTAGCTTGCCTCAGTCAAGAGGAGATCATTAAGAAGAAAGTAGTTCTTATCTGCGAAGGGAGTGACTTTGGTGATTCCAGTCGAAGAATCAGGCTTCAGAGATATGCCGGTAGTCGTTCCCAAGATATTGTACAGTGCTTGAAACACAAAGGGTCCAACAAAGTAAGGATTTGGGAGCCCAACAATCTCGTTGGTGCTGATTGTACGTGTAGCAAACTGTATCACGTTGCCCTGAGCATCCAAAAAGTCCGTACCGGTTTGGCTCCCATCGAGGTTCGCATCAGACGAGAGAGCCCAATATTTAATCGGCCTCACTGTGCTCTCCCCACGGTCGACGTCTGGGGTGGCGTCAAGTGTTTCAAATTGAAGTCCAAGTGATCCACAAGGTACCCGGCACAAGGCGAGCAACACTTCGCTGGGTGCGAATCCTGCGTAGAAGGACGCCTTCCGCTTATGCGGCGAGGCGTCCTTTGGTATCAATTCAGATTTCTATTTCGCGCCAAGGCGAAAGACTACGCCCGCGGAATAGCGAATATTGTTGCGGGGGTTGTTGAGACTCCAATCATTCGGTGCCTGCGTCATCAAGTATTCAATCTGAAATGGCTTAACGGCTAAATGGTCGGTTAACCTGACATCCAAGCCCCCGCCGAAGGCTGCCGCAAAGCCATTCTGCACGATGCTACTCCCGGTATTCGCATTCACAAGACTCGTAGAGACGCGATCGCCTCCGAACAACGCTTGCACATAGGGCGTGAACTTCGATGATTTCCTGAGGCTCAGCCGCGGCCCAAACAGATAGCTGAAGGTGGTCGGGCTGGAGTTCGCGGCCGCGGCGTTGTAATATCCACCGAGATCGGCAACCACACCTATGACCCTATTAATGTTGTAAACGAACGCTCCGGAACCTCCCTGTGACCCGAATGAAGACGCGCCACCCCCTGGCATAGTGGTGATGTAAGAATAATTGATTCCAACTTCCGCGACCGGTGTAGGAGCAGCTTCCTGTGCTACTGCGGCCCCACTGCCCACCAAACCGAATGCGAATAGTAATAGATTACGTTTCATAGCTATCTCCTTTTATTAATTTTTAGCGACAGTTCTTGCCCCTGCGTCCACTGATTGAGCCCCTGAGGCGGGGGAACAACTCCGTATTTCGGAGGAAGACTGGCAAACCCTAGAGTTCCAGCTGCCCCCGATAAATCATGTCTTTTAACACGAACCTTACTTTCAATTCGAGCGGGCCCATCTTGGTTTGAAACAGCACCTCTTTGCTCTCGCTTCGAATCGGACGATCGTCACGTGAGAATAGAAACAGCATTCCTTGTTCAAACTCTTGGATTCTCTCGGGCCGCATCGCGTCTTTCCGCTTCACTTGCAAACGCGTGGTTTTCTGAAGATCGGCGATCCTTTGGCTTGAGCTAAACTCCGGCCGGTCGCCCCGATTCCGTCCGCGGTCATCGCCGGCGCCAAACATAGGCCCGCCCGTCAGGCTCAGGGCGTAGAACATTCCGATATCTTCGGGGAGCGCCTTTTTGCGAGCCTCGCGGATCGGTTTTGCGGATTCCCATCGAATCAGCGCCTTAAATTGGCCCGGTCCGCCGCCCGGGAAACCGCCACCTACTCCAGGGTCACCCCCGGGGAAGCCGCCTCCTGGAGGTCCGCCTCCTCCAGGTCCACCTCCTCCTGGAGGTCCGCCACCTCCGGGAAAGCCGCCGGGCCGGCCGGGAGGACCATCGGGCCCACCGTCCCCGGGGTTGAATTCGAGCTCGGCCTCCTTCGCCCAGGGAGACCGTGAAACCAGGCGGTCAATTTCCATCGCCGTCCAGGTATCGGGTTGCTTGTCATTCCAGAACTCGCTTTTCGCAGCACGGGCGGGGATCGCCGCTAGGCCAGCACAATAGATTGTTCCCCGTAGGAGTTCGCGTCTAGTCATCATCTGCCTTCTTTCTGTGGAATCTCAAAATGTCAGTCTCAATTGAACGTCGATCTTACGGTTGTAGGTGCTCGCCGTGCCGCCTGGGCCCAGCGAAGCCAGACTGCGATACTGCCCGAAGTAAGGCGATGACAGGTCTCCGGAAGGAGTTGCATAACTGGGATGATTCAAAACGTTGTTTGCGGATACGCTCAACTGCAATCCGTATCGCCGCCCGCCACCCAAACCGCCGAACAACCCTGGGGGGCCGCCGCCTGGTCCACCTCCGCCTGGACCGCCTCCCAAGCTCGCGCCACCGCCTGGAGGAGGTCCACCGGGAGGAGGTCCGCCGCCGGGAGGGCCTCCCGGGGGCAGGCCCGCGGGAGTGGGGTCTTGTTCCCGCTTTCCTCCGAAGGACCATGAGCGTGATAACCGCAGGTTCAAACTAAAATTAGCGGGGCCACGCGCGGAGTTCCGTCCAATCGATGTTCCGGGCGCGGCATTTAAATTGAAGCAGCCAAGCCCGGTAGCGTAGAACAGGTCAGCGCCCTTGCAAGTGCCCGCGTCTAATCCCGAAACCATAGCAGGACGTTGATTCGTGTTGCCGTCGCCATAGACGTCGCGGCCGGTCGTAATATTGTAAGGCGCACCGGAGGACGCCATCATGAATGGGCTGATATTGAACTTGAAAGGGAGGGGCACGTTGGTTCCGATGACGGCGCGATGCCGGACATCGGCTATTGTAGACGGTCCCCATTCAGCGCGGAGATTGTTGGGATCAGCAGGCAGTCCTTCATAATCGTCTTTTCCATAGGACAGTCCATAAAAGCCGAATAAAAAGATCTTCTTGTAGTTCACGTTGGGCGTCACGATCAATTGATTCGTCCGGCTGAAGCCGGTGCTCTCGGTTGTGAGGCGCACTTCGTGATCGCCATAGGGATATACGCCATCCACCGGCGCATTGACATTGCGCACGCGCTCCTGGTGGACGCCACGCGAGTTCACGTAGCGCAATCCGACCCGGGCGTAGCGATTAATCTGCCGGTCCACGCCAATGGTGGCCTGGTAAATGCGTGGGGCCACAAAATGAGAGTCGATCAGCTGAACTTGTTGGGCCTGACCGCTCCCCTGAAGGCTGTTTAGGGATGGAACGGCCGGATAGAAATCAGGATTCTGAACGATGTAGGACTGCTGTGTGGCGCCATTGAAGCGAGCAGCTTTCAGAGTATCGGACTCCGATAGGCGATCATAGAAGACCCCGAATCCCGCACGAAGTACGGTGTTAGGTTGCTTGCCATTGCCCCCGTCCAAGCCCCAGGCGAGACTGAGGCGTGGAGACCAGTCCCGCAAGTCGCTTATATTGGTCTGGGTTTCGTACCGTAGGCCGTAACTCAGTGTCAGGTTCGGGCGGACCCGCCAATCGTCCGTCGCAAATAAACCTATGTCCAGGCGGCGGACTGACGTGGTGGGCGTTCCACTCGATATGGTGAACAGAGAGGCGCCTCCTCCGAGCGCACGTATGGCTGCAGCGCTGAGTCCCTTGGCGCTAAACAGCAGGGTCCTGCGATAAACCTCTAAGGCCGTGAGTTGGATGGACGTCCCCGCGATCGGTTGATTTTGCGCATCCAACGCGGGTCCTTGGCCGGCGAAAAAAGAGTAGGTGCCGCCGAAATTATTGACGGAGGTATCGTCCAGAAACACCTGCCGCACACGGCCGCCAAATTTCATGGTGTGACTCCTCCACACGTAGCTGGTGGCATTCGTGATTTCCCACTGATTGGAAGTGCTGCCCGAATTGCCCACCTGCGAGCCTCCTCCTTCGAATGCGCCTTGCACGTTAATGGCAGGTATGGTGTTGTCGCCAATGTTGTTGGAAACGGAATGCATATACTGGAAGCGCGATTCATTAATCGCGCGCGGGCTGATAATGTGAGTTTCCGTGAGTTGCAGGGTGTTTTCACTGTTCTTCTGGTTATAAGCCTGCGACGCCAGATTGAAGCTTCCCACTCCCTGTTGATCGAGCTCGGAACGCGTGTTCTGGTAGCGTAAAACCAGAGTATTTTTGTCATCGATGGCGTAGTCGATTCGCGGAGTAAACGCCGTCCGAGTCTGCGGAGCCGCCAGTGCTTGGTTGACGGTTCTGTTATTCAAATTCGAATCCAGGTCGGTGGCGAGAATGAATGCGTTTTCATGGACCGTCCTCCGCTCCGCGTCCAGTCCAAATGACATTTTCTGTTTGATAATGGGGCCACTGAGGTTGAATCCATAGAACTGCTGCTGGTAAGGGGGCCGTGTCGACTGCGCCAACAAAGGATTGCGCGAGTTCAACCCCTCATCGTTGTATTGCATGAATGCCTGACCGCGGATATAGTCGGTCCCCGGTTTCGTGAACACTTCGATGCGTCCAAAACCGGGACGATCGTATTCCGCGGAAAAGGGATTAGAGTTAATGCGCACCTCGCGAATCGAGGACTTCGGCGGAAGGTTACCCCCGGTGAACCCGTCGATGAAAATCTGTCCGCCATCGGGCCCCACCGCAGGACCGGCCATGGCCATCAGTTGCTGGCGCAATTCGTCAGGATCATCGGACAGCGCCGTGAGTTCCTTTTCCCGCAGGACCAAGGCATCTCCGTTGGAGCTGGTTTCCGTGTTGACTTTGTTGTTATCTTCCTGAATATTTTCAATCAGGGTGAGCGGTGCGATCGCTAGCTGGAAATCCAGCGTTCTGGGAGAATCGACCTGAAAGTCGGTTCGATCCTGCGCCGAGAATCCAGGCGCCAGCGCGCGTATCTGGTACTTTCCCGGACGCAGGCCTTCAAAAGCATACCTCCCCTCGGTGCCCGACCGCGTCTCCCGATCGATGCCGGCGCCGCTGATGTGAATCTGCGCACCGGCGATGCTGGCGCCGGAGGGATCAGTCACGGCGCCGCGAAGGCTCGATGAGGATTGGGCTTGCAGGGTGCAGCTCCACGCCACCACGAGCAGGAGCGCCAAGGCTATCCGCAATGTGAGAACGAATGCGCTTCTTAAGATCATCGGGCAAATCCAAACTGGTACGGCATGTAAAACTGACGACAGTTGCGCCCGTTAAGATACGGATATGGACGATGAATTTGGTGAAGAATTGTGGCTCCCCTTGAAACGTTCCCAAAGGCTAGCCCTGTGCTTGCAACCGAACTCGATAGAGCAGCGTCTATCACTCGATCCATTTGTGCGACGCAGGAAATGTGAAGAAGCGTGAAGCGGAACCGATCTGTGACAAAGAGCTACAGGCAATGAATCCAAAAATCCTTTGCGTTGACGACGATCCCGAGCTTTGCGAGATGCTCGGCCAGTTTCTTCGCCAGCGTGATATTGACGTTGAATTCGAATCCAATGGCGCTGATGGCCTAGCTCGCGCGCTCAGCAATGCGTTCACGCTGCTCATTTTGGACGTCATGCTGCCAGGCATGGATGGGTTTGAGGTGCTGCGCCGGCTGCGTCTGCAATCGCAGTTGCCAGTCCTGATGCTGACAGCCAAAGGCGACCGCAGAGAACGCATTCTGGGTCTGGATTTGGGCGCAGACGATTACCTTCCCAAGCCCTTCGATCCTGAAGAACTGGTAGCTCGTCTTTTCGCCATATTACGCCGGGTGAATAGTGGCGTCACTGCGATTGCCGCTCTTGAATTAGGAGAGCTCAAGCTGGTGCCTGGTTCACGCTCCGCTTATTTTCGGGGCCGGAATCTGGAGCTGACTGCCATGGAGTGCGAAATCCTGGAGGCACTGATGCGCAGCGGCGGCCGAGTAGTTTCGCGCGATCAACTCAGTCTCCAGCTTTATAATCGTCAGCAATCGCCGCTGGATCGGTCCATCGACACTCATGTCAGCCGCATCCGCCGCAAAATCGGCGAGGATCGGGATACTATATTGAGCGTCCGCGGCACCGGTTACCAGCTCCGCGTTCCCTCACAGGAGGGCGAGTGACTAAACGCAACGTTCCAGCAAAAAAGAGCTATCGGCCATTTGAGAGTATGTGGCAGTTCCTGGTGCTGCTCCTATGCCTTGGAACGTGCCTGTTCGCCGCAGACATTTGGTCCATGCTACGAGGTATGGATTCCCAGTTGGCAAGCTTGTGTGACACCGTGAGCAACGCTTACCAGCACGGGGGGCCAGGAGAGTTTCGTTCCGCGGTAGAAATACTCGAAAAGGGCATGGGTCTAAATGTTTCTCTCATCGGTGGGGACGGCCGCGATCTCATCAGCGGGGAGGACAAATCTCAGCTGCTCTCAAGCCGGAGGAATCGAGGCGTGCACCTCCTAGGGCCGCCCCCCGCGCGAGCAGTCTCAACACGGAGCGGAACGTGTGTCATTAATGAGGCTCGCAGAAGCCCAATTGGAATTCCACCCGGGTTGTGGTTCTTACTATTCCTGGCTTTCGCGTGCTGCAGCGTAGCCGGCTATGTCGCGTTGCGTATTCGTCACATAGAAACGGCAGTCGCTCACTTCGGCTCGGGCTCACTGGGAGTCCGCATTGACACGCGTTCCAGGGATTCGATGGGGCGCTTGGCCCGCACCTTCAACCAAATGGCGGACAAAATCGAGTCCTTACTCGAAGGGAATCGGCGGCTCTGCATCGACATCTCGCACGAACTGCGCTCTCCGCTAACCAGATTGCGGCTGGCGGTGGGGTTGGCACGATCCGGTTCGATCGGCGCTTTGCAATGTATGGAGACTGAAATTCTGCGATTGGATGAACTGGTGAACACGTTGCTCGACACTGCCCGCGCGGAGGCGGATGCCGACACGCTGCATGCCGAGCCGGTGTCGGTTCAAAGCCTGCTCATGGATATTACGGAAGGTTGTTCGATAGAAGCCAACGATCGCCACTGCGGATTCAACATCAAAGTGGTCGAAGCGGGGTCGGTAAAAGGCGATCCGGAACTATTGCGAAGCGCGCTCGAGAATATCGTCCGCAATGCCATTCGTCACAGTCCCGCGGGTGCGCTTATCGACATCCATGCTACCCGGCACGCCGACGGAACCATACAGGTAAGTATTCGCGATTACGGCACGGGAGTTCCGATCAGCTCCCTTGAAAGAATATTTCAGCCGTTCTACCGAGTGGAGTCCGATCGCAATCGCAGCACTGGTGGAACCGGACTGGGGCTGGCCATCGCGAAACGGATCATCACCGTGCACGGCGGTTCGGTCAAAGCGGAAAATTCTAACCCGGGGCTGCGGGTTGCCGTCTCATTTCCGCGTTCCTGATTCGCGATCTTTCGATTTAGAGAGCCGTAACGAAAGTTCTCGATTCTTCACACAGAGGAAGACGTCAAACCGGCACACTGCAGCGTCCTTTGTTGTATGAAGAACACAACATTTCCGGCGCTGGTTACACAGCTTGCTTCCGATCTCGCCGAGTGCGTCGATTCCACATGGGCGCTGGCAGTCAGCAAGCTCGGTTCTGTCTACTTACCTTTTTTCACATTGGGCCAACCGCCCGATCTCAACCGATGCCTCGCTTATGTCGGTGGGTTGACTTCGGATGCGCTCCGCGTACAGAGCGAAGATGACCCGCGGGTTTCCGGAGGCTACTCAGTTCGTGAAAGCTGGGCGCCCAGAATTATTCGCGCCATTCGCGTTCGGGGTGAGATCTGCGCGGTCCTGCTATTTGGGCCGAAGAGAGCGCGGGGCGAGTACACCATGAGAGATCGGGAGCTGGTGACCGGTCTATCGGCCCATCTCTCTTTCCTTCTGGAGGACGAGCAATTGGCTGAAATGGTGGGCACCGAGTTTGTCCGGCATCAGCGCACGACATCGGAACTTGACAGCGCCCGCCAAGTTCAACAAAGATTTTTTCCGTACCACCTTCCACCCATCGACGGCTTAGATTATTACGGCGAATGCCGACCTGTGGGTGAAGTTGGAGGCGATTTCTTCGATTTCGCGTCCGTCGACCAAACGTCCTTACTGGTCTCGATTGGCGACGTCTCAGGAAAGGGTGTTCCGGCGGCTATCATCATGGCAGGGGTACAGGCCTCGTTGCGTGCACTCGGCTTGAACCACCGCGGCAGAATCTCCGATCTCATAGAGAACCTTAACCGGATGGTGTGGCAGCTATCTCCAGACAATTTCTATGCCACGCTCTTCTATGCCCGCATCGATGGTGTTCGTCGGGAACTGCACTACGTCAACGCGGGGCACGATCGGGCCCTTCTCCTTCGAAACGGAGCCAAGCGCGCAATATCTCTAGAATGCACTGGAACCGTGCTTGGTTTGAGCACGAGAAGCGTCTACACGGAGCGAACCGTCCGATTGGAAATCGGGGATGTCCTGGTGGCGATTACCGACGGCATTACAGAGGCCGAGAATTCCGACGGATGCATGCTGGACGAGAAGGTGGTGCTCGCAGCGGTGCGAGATCACCAGAATGTTTCATCGAGTGATTTAGCCGGTCACATCATTAAGGCTGTGGACACCTTCACCGGCGGCGCGGTTC
>JALYIB010000330.1 GCA_030775965.1 Acidobacteriota bacterium
CTTCCAGTTTATTGGTGTCGATACCCGGCGTCGGGATGTGCCCGCCCAGGCGATACACCGCCAGCAAAGCCAGCGCGAAGAGAAGCCGCTTGCGCAGATCAGGAACGCGAAAGACATTGGTTATGGCTTCGAGGAACTTCATGACCTGTGGACTCCTGGCTTAATTCCCGATCACTTCGGCAGTGCCGCCGGCCGCCTGAATTTTTTCCAGCGCCGACTGGGAGAATACATCCGCCTTCACGGTAATCTTGCGCGTCAGCTCGCCCGAGCCCAGAACTTTCAGCCCATGCTGCTTCAGCTTGCGAATCACGCCCAGCTTCAGAAGGCTCGCCGCGTCGAAGGTGGTGCCTTCGAGTTTCTCGAGCGAGCTGACGTTCACGATGGCGTACTCTTTTTTGAAAATGTTGGTGAATCCGCGCTTCGGCAAACGGCGATGCAGCGGCATCTGGCCGCCTTCAAACCCGCGCATGCGAGAATAGCCCGAGATCGATTTGGCGCCCTTCGCGCCGCGGCCGGAAAACTTTCCGCGGCCGGTGCCCATGCCCTGTCCCAAGCGGCGCTTCTTATGTTTTTGCCCGGGGGGCGGTTTTAGCTGACTGAGATTCATGATGCTCCCCTTAGTCGACGATTGTCAAAAGATGCGGGATCTTCTTCACCATGCCGCGGAATGCCGGCGTGTCCGGACGCTCCACAATACGGTTCATTTTTTTGAGGCCCAAAGCTTTGACAATCACTTTATGTTTTTCCGGCGTGCAGATGATGCTGCGTATCAGTTTGATCTTAATCGTTCCCGCCATGGCTATCTCACCTTATCCAATGCCAGACCACGCATGTCCGCCACTTCACCCTTGTCGCGCAAGCCTTCGAGCGCGTTGATGGTGGCCTTGACTACGTTATGCGGATTGCGCGAGCCAATGGTTTTCGTCAACACGTTCGGGATGCCAACCGCTTGAATTACCGCGCGCACCGGACCGCCCGCGATCACTCCGGTTCCGGCAGGAGCCGGTTTCAACAGCACGCGCCCGCTACCGAACCGTCCCAGCACCGGATGCTGAATGGTGGTCGCCAGGACGTGAATCCGCCGCAAATTTTTCTTCGCCGCCTCGATGCCCTTCTTGATCGCCGCCGGCACTTCCTTGGCCTTGCCTGTTCCGAAGCCCACGATCTTCGCGCCGGGATCGCCCACGACCACCAGCGCCGAGAAGCTCATGTTCTTACCGCCCTTGACCACCTTGGTGACGCGGTTGATCGACACCACCTGTTCCTTGAGGTTCAGGCTGTTGGCATCGATGCGCTTGGCTGTAGTTGTCGACATGCTGATTTAAAACTCCAATCCCGCTTCACGGGCCGCCTCGGCCAGCGCTTTCACGCGGCCATGATAATGATACCCGCCGCGGTCGAACACCACGGCCTTGATGCCTTTGTCCTTGGCCCGCTCGGCCACCAGTTTCCCGATGGCCTTCGCGCCCGACATATTGCCGCCGCTTTTACCTTCTTTTTCCGACGAGGACGCCGCAACCACCGTATGTCCCGCAACATCGTCGATGACCTGCGCGTAAATATGCTTTACGCTGCGGAAGACAGCCAAACGCGGCCGCTCCGGCGTGCCCTTCACCTTGCGGCGGATGCGCGTGTGAATCCGCAAACGAATGATATTTTTGGAGTCGCCTGCCATATTACTTGCCTCCCGACGCGCCGGTTTTGCCGACCTTCTTACGCAACAATTCGCCAACGTAACGGATGCCCTTGTTCTTGTAAGGATCCGGCGGACGCAGCGCCCGCATCTTCGCGGCCACCTGCCCGACGATTTGTTTGTCAGATCCGGTCAGCAGCAAGGGTGTCAAATTATTCGCCGGCTTGTCGACTTTCAAATCGACACCGTCCGGCAGATAAAACTCAATCGAATGCGAATAGCCTAACGTGAACGTCGCGATCCGGCCCTTCACCTCGCAGCGGTAGCCGATCCCGAAAATGGCCAGCTCGCGCGTGAAGCCTGTCGAAACACCCTGGATCGCATTGGCGGTGAGCGCGCGCGTCAATCCATGCAGCGCGGCTTTGTCATCGCCATCGCGGATGACCGTAAGCACGCCGTCTTTTTCCGAGAACGTAATGCCCTTCGGCACCGGAACGGTCTGCTTGCCCTTCGGGCCTTCGACGGTCAACTGATCGCCGACGGTGACCTTCACGCCCTTCGGCATCGGAATCAGTTTTTTTCCAACTCTAGACATATAATTCTCCGCGGTATTTCTTAACGTGCCCGCCTACCAAACGTGACACAAAACTTCGCCGCCGACGCCTTCCTTGCGCGCCGTCGAACCCGTCATCACGCCCCGCGGCGTGGTCAGGATGTTGATCCCCAAGCCGCCCAAAACGCGCGGCACTTCTTTCGATCCGACGTACACCCGGCAACCCGGGCGCGACACCCGCTCGATCCGCGAAATCACCGGCACGTTACCCGGCGTGTACTTCAAATAAATGCGGATGGACTTCTTGTTGCCTTCTTCGGTCAGCTTGAAGTTGGCAATGTAGCCCTCGTCCTTCAAAATTTTGGCGATGTCCGTTTTCAGCTTCGACGACGGCACGTCCACCTTCGCGTGGCGCGTGGCCATGGCGTTGCGGATGCGTGTCAGCATGTCGGCGATCGGATCGGATGTGGTCATTCCTTGT
>JALYIB010000331.1 GCA_030775965.1 Acidobacteriota bacterium
GTCCGTCACCGGCCCGTAAGAATCCACCGCAATCGTCACCGGCCCCATGCCCAGGAATCCGAACGCCACCAATCCAAAGGCGAACACCGCCGGAGCCAGCATCAACGTCACCATGCCCTGCGTGCTGATTCCGTACGCGATGGCCATTAGTCCCATGATGGTCAGCCCCAGCCAGTAAGCGCTGAAGTTGCCGGCCACCAGTCCCGAAAGAATGTTCAAGGACGCCCCGCCTTCGCGCGAGGACGTCACCACTTCCTTCACGTGGCTCGATTCCACCGACGTGAACACCTTCACCAGCTCCGGAATAATCGCCCCCGCCAGCGTCCCGCAAGTAATGATGCTCGAAAGCTTCCACCACATCGACGGGTCATTGCCCAGGTTCGGAATCATCAAGTACGAAATCCCGTATGTTGCGCAAATCGAAATGATCGATGTCAGCCACACCAGCGAAGTCAGCGGCGCTTCGTAATTCATCTTGTCGACCGTCTGGTACCGCGCCTTTGCCACCGCTTCGTTGATGAAGTACGAAAGCGCGCTAGCGATAATCATCATCACGCGCATCACGAAAATCCACACCAGAAGTTCCACCTTGGTAATGTCGTTGTTGACCGCCAGCAAAATGAACGTGATCAGCGCCACGCCCGTCACGCCATAAGTCTCGAAGCCGTCCGCCGAGGGCCCCACCGAGTCGCCCGCGTTATCCCCCGTGCAATCCGCAATCACGCCCGGGTTGCGCGCGTCGTCTTCTTTAATCTTGAACACGATCTTCATCAGGTCCGCGCCGATGTCCGCGATCTTAGTGAAGATGCCGCCCGCCACGCGCAGCACCGCCGCGCCCAGCGACTCACCGATTGCGAATCCGATGAAACAAGGCCCCGCGTAATCGCCCGGAATGAACAGCAGAATGCACAACATGATGAACAGCTCCACGCTGATCAGCATCATGCCGATGCTCATGCCCGCCTGCAGCGGAATCGCGTAACACGGAAATGGCTTGCCGCGCAGACTGGCGAACGCCGTGCGCGAGTTCGCAAAGGTGTTCACGCGAATGCCAAACCACGCCACGCCGTAACTCCCCGCGATTCCCACCACGCTGAACGCCAGAATGATGACCACCTTGAACGCTGCCATGGACTGCAGGAAGCCAAAGTAGAACGCAATAATCAACCCGATGAAAATCTCCAGGACCATCAGAAACTTGCCCTGCGTGATCAAATACGTCTTGCAAGTCTCGTAAATCAGCTCCGAGATCTCCAGCATTGACGCGTGCACCGGCAGCTTCCGCAGATGCGTGTACATCGCCATGCCGAATACCAAACCTAACACGGCCACACCCAGCCCGACCATTAATAAGGTAGGGCCGCTCACGCCGTTCAGGAACACAGCTTGACTCAAATCAGGGAGCCGTAAATCCGCTTCGCCACCCTGCGCGAGCAAGGGAGTCGAGCCGGCCAGCGCCAATAGCGCCAGAATCCACAAGAAAGCTGCACGTCTAGCGACGGCAGACAACGAGGTCAGTCGCATCTGAAAAACATCCTCCAGTTTGGGGAGCGTGAGAGTATTTGAGCCGCCTTAGGTGGCTTTAACTACGCTTGCAAAGATAGCGCATATCCCGCCCTATTTGCAAAGCTTGCTGACCGGCACCCGGATTTTACAGGACTTCCAGCATAAGACATTTCAAATACATAGTCTCCGGTACCGTAAGCAAAATCGGATGGTCCGGTGGCTGCGTCCGCCGCTCCAACACCCGCAGCGTCTTCCCCGCATCCAGGGCCGCCTGCGCGATCACTTCGTAAAACGCTCCTTCACTCATATGATGCGAGCAGGAACAAGTCACCAGAACGCCGCCCGCATCGAGCAGCCGTAGCGCCCGCAGATTGATCTCTTTATAGCCCCGCGCCGCATCCTCTACCGCCCGCCGCGATTTCGCAAACGCCGGAGGGTCCAGCACCACCATTGAATACTTGCGCTCAATCCCCGACAAAAACTCAAAGACATCCGCTTGGCGAAAGTGCACGTTGCCGATGCCGTTGGCCTTCGCGTTAGCCTCCGCCGTAGCCAGCGCTCCCGCCGAAGAATCCACCGCTTCGACTGACTCCGCTTGTCCCGCCGCGTGCAGCGCAAACCCTCCGCTAGATGTGAAACAATCCAGCACCTGCCCTCGCGCCCAGCGTTTCGCCGCCAGATAATTTTCCCGCTGATCCAGATACACCCCGGTTTTTTGCCCGTGCAGTAGATCCGCTTCGAGCTGCAGCCCGTTCATGCGGATCTGCACCCGCTCCGGAATCTCGCCCGCCAGCGTAACCACCTCCAGCGGCAGCCCCTCCAATTTCCGCACGCTAGCGTCGTTGCGCGCCAGAATCCCAGCCGGCGCCAGCATCTCTTGCAGGCATTCCACAATCACGTCGCGCGCCCGGTCCATCCCCTGATTCAAGGTTTGTAGCGTGAGATAAGGCCCGTAGCAGTCGACGATCAACCCCGGCAGCAAATCGCCTTCGGAAAATACCAGCCGGTAGGCGTCTGCGTCCTGAACCACGCGCTTGCGATGTTCCAGCGCCGCCGTGATGCGCTTTATAAAGAAGCTGCGGTCGAGAGCTTCCGCTTTATCGGAAAGCAGCCGCAGCGTTATTTGCGATGTCGAGCTGTAATGCGCTGTCCCCAGAAACTTGCCCCGCGGGTCGAGCACCTTTACAGCGTCACCCGGCGCAGCCTCGCCCCGGTCGACAACATCGCTCGCAAAAATCCAAGGATGGCCGCTGGCAGCGCGATCGGCTGCCTTGCGATTCACACGTACGGTAGTCAAGTCCTCAGTTTACCGGCACCAGCGCCGGATTCCGCATTTGCTCCAGCCGGGCGATGCGTTCTTCGGTCGATGGATGCGTCGAGAACATGCGGAACAGCCCGCCGCGGAATGGATTCCGAATGAATAGATGTGCCGTCGAAGGCGACGCATCGTCTATTGGTACCCGCTGCACGCCTATCTCCAGCTTGCGCAGCGCATTAATTAAAGGATCCGGCGTTCCCGTGTATTTTACCGAAGCCGCGTCCGCATCGAATTCGCGCGTCCGTGAAATTGCCATCTGAATCAACAACGCCGCAATCGGCGCCAGAATCATCATAAAAACTCCACCTAACGCGCTGCCCCGGTCCTCGCGATCGTCCCGCGCCCCCCCGAGAAAGAACGCCATGCGCGATAGAAATGTAATGGCGGAAGCAATCGTGGCCGCCACCGAGCTGATCAGAATATCGCGATGCAGCACGTGACCCATCTCATGAGCTAGCACGCCCTCAAGCTCCCGGTCACTCATCAGCCGCAGAATTCCCGCGGTCACCGCCACCGAAGCATGCTGCGGATCGCGCCCCGTGGCAAACGCATTGGGCGAGTCCTCCGGAATCACCCACAACTTGGGCATCGGCAAACCCATCTTCTGCGTCAGCCCTTGCACGATCGGTGCCAGCCGCCCGTAAATCTCCGGCGACTCCTCCGGCGTAACCGAATGCGCCGAATACGACATCAACGCCAGCTTGTCCGAGAAAAAGTAACTGAAAAAGTTCATGCCGATCGCCAGCAGCAGCCCGTATTCGAGCCCGCGCGACCCGCCCAGCGCCTCGCCGCCCACCAGCAGAATCCCGCTCAGCAATCCCAACAACAGTACCGTCTTCACCGAATTCATAAATTTACTCTCTCACTACATGAGACGAGGCGGCGCGAACTTCGTTCGCAAAACCCGCCTCGCCAAGCAACCAATATCTAGCTAACGACGTTGACTTTAATCTGCCGCGGCTTCGCCACTTCCTTCTTGGGAAGCGTCACGGTCAGTACGCCGTTCTTGTAATCCGCTTTCACGCCCTCCGGATTCACGGTGTCCGGCAAAGTGAACGCGCGTTCAAAAGTCCCATAGGACCGCTCCACGCGGTGCCAGCCGCCTTCGGTCTGAGCCTCGAACTTACGTTCCCCGCGAAGAGTCAGCGAGCCGTTCTCCATACGGACATCGATGTCCTTCATTTCCATATCCGGAACATCCGCTTTCAAAATTAGCTCGTTCTCGGTTTCCTGAATGTCCACGGCCGGAATCCACGGACGATGGCCGTTCGGCTCCGAAAATAGACGCAGCCCTACCGGGAAACCCTCGAAATCGCCAAATGGTGTGTATCTGACGAGAGACATAATTTAATTGGTTAGCTCCTATATAAACTACCTTCATATGAATAATATAATATGCGTGCACACTTGTCAAGTACTTGTATCTAGATGATAACAGGTGAAAAAATAAAAGCCGCAGAGGGCCTTGAATCTCTCTGCGGCTGCAAACCCATCGATCTGGACAAGATCGTTCAGTTATTGAAGACCAGCTTCCTGGTGGTGCCGCCCAAATGGCTTTCATTGACTCGGTACTTGCTTTTGATCACGCCATAGCGCACCGTTGGTGGCCGAATATTTCCCGCCGTTCTCCGCCACCTTAGCGGCGCACTCCACCTCCTGTTTCGAGCCGTGGACCGTGACCCGGTCGCCCGGCGACATACCTTATATGTGCCAGGCTTCAATTCCGTGCCGCTCACCTGCAAAGGGCTTCGCGGCACTGGCCCACGCCATCGCCACGATGCCCACGTGCATTTGAACGCGCGCTAGCCCTGGTTTTGTTCCGAAAATAGTGAGAAAGTTTCGGCGGTTATTTTAGATAAAAAGGCCAGTGACTTGCCAAGTGATAGTGCAGTAATCTCACCAAAACCGCATGCGCAATACCCGCCAGCAACAGCATCACCAGTAGCGTGATCCCCATCACCTTAGGCCAGGGGAACTTCCGTCCCTCGCGCTTCAGCACTAACAGGTACGCGGCAAACACGCCGATAAAAAACAGCGCGCACATCGGCACCGCGAACAACATCAGGTTGAAGAAATCCGGAGTGGGAGTAATGATGGCCGCTATAATGACGATCGCCAAAATCGCATAGCGCGAATGCGCCATCAGAAAGCGCGGCGACGCCAAATGCAGCAGCGTGAGAAAAAAAATGGCCACCGGCAATTCGAAAACCAGCGCCACGCCCAGCATCACGTTCACGAACAAATCGAAGTAATGCGTGATGGTCACCAGCGGCGTGACCCCATTGGAAAGCCCGATACTCAACAAAAACGCCAGCCCATAGCGGAACGCCACGAAATAGGCGAAACATCCGCCAAGAATGAAGAGTCCCGCAGTGCTTAACACAAACGGAAACGCCAAGCGCTTTTCTTTCTGATACAACCCGGGCGCAATGAACGCCCACACCTGATACAGCACCCACGGCGAAGCCAGAAACAGCGCGAACACCAGCGGCACTTTCACCCAAATGATGGAGAACCCTTCCATCGGTTCATTGATCACCAGGTTCGGAGGATTGACGCCGATCTTCGTCAGCGCATCCACCGCGGGAGCCCGCACGAAATTCCACAGCGGATAACAGAAAACGATGCATACCAAAAACGCCACGCCGAATCCCATCAGCGCCCGGATAATGCGCGAACGCATTTCCTCCAGATGCTCCAGGAACGACATGCGCAGCATGCCTTCGTCTTCTTCGTCCTCCTCATCGGCAGGCGGCGGAGGCGGTGGAACGTACCCGCCCCCCGCGCCGGCCGGCACGAGTGAGCGTTCTTCCGGAGTCAGACCTCCGCCGTTGGGCGTATCCATATTTAAAGCAAATTTGCGCGCAAACTATACGATGCTGGGAAGCTCCGCATCCGCCGGTTTCGCCGCTTTGCTGTCCGTCTGCTCGAATTCCGGTAAAGGATTCGATTCGTCCGGAGCAGCGCTGCTAGCGATAACAACCGTGGATTCGGAACTGCCGCGAGGAACCGTCCCTTCGGGAGAGTTCATCAACTCGGCAAATGATTCGGCGCCCGATACTGCGGATGCGCTTACGGTGGGATAGTGGTAAGGATTCTGCTCGGCGGGCGTGGAACTGCTTCCCAGCACGTCGATATTTCCATAACTCGTGAGGTCGACAGCGGCTTGCCGGGTGGCTTCCCGCAACGATTCCGTTTCCCGTTCAATGGACTGCATCTCGCGCTCGAATGTGGCCTTCAAATCGCTCTGCGCGCGGCGGAACTCGGTTACTGCCTTAGCCAGAGTCTTTCCCAGCTCCGGCAGCTTCTTCGGTCCAAACAGAACGAGGGCAACCAGGAAAATGACTACCATTTCCTGCACGCCAATAGGTCCCATACGTGCCCTCCTTCGCTCCTAATGATAGCAAAGGGCCGGCTAATCCAACAGATGCCCCATCTTTTCGCGCTTGGTCCGCAGATAGTTCTCAGTCGACCCGATCGGATCCACAATACTCGGAATCCGCTCCGCCACCCGCACGCCTACCTGTTCCAACGCCTTCATCTTCTCCGGATTGTTCGACATCAGCCGCACCGCCCGCACGCTTAAAAAGTTAAGAATCGCCGCCGGCATCTGATAACCACGCAGATCGGCCGCAAACCCCAGTTGCTGGTTGGCCTCCACCGTATCGGCGCCCTGATCCTGCAACTCGTAAGCCCGCAGCTTGTTCAGCAATCCGATCCCGCGCCCCTCTTGCTGTTCATAAATCAGTAAACCCCGGCCTTCTTTCGCGATGCTTTCGATCGCCAGCTCCAACTGCGCCCGGCAATCGCAGCGCAGGCTGTGGAAAACATCGCCCGTCAAGCACTGCGAATGGATGCGCACCAGCAC
>JALYIB010000332.1 GCA_030775965.1 Acidobacteriota bacterium
ACCTTCACCCAGCGCATCATCTGCCGGGCGATCACTTCCAGGTGCTTGTCGTTGATGTTGACGCCCTGCAGGCGATAAACTTCCTGGATCTCATTCACCAAATACTTCTGCAGATCCTTCTCGCCCATCACCGCCATGATGTCGTGCGGATTGCGCGGCCCATCCATCAGCGGATCGCCGTGGCGCACGCGCTCGCCTTCCTGCACGTTGATGTGGACGCCGCGCGGCAGCGAGTATTCCTTCTGCTCGCCATCGTCGCCGACCACGTACAGCTTGCGCATACCCTTGCTGATTTCGCCGTACTTCACGACGCCGTCGATCTCCGTGATCACGGCCGTCTCCCGGGGTTTACGGGCTTCGAACAGTTCCACAACGCGCGGCAGACCGCCGGTGATGTCCTTGGTCTTGGTAGTGGCGCGCGGAATCTTCGCCAGCACGTCTCCGGCGTGTACCTCATCCCCATCGGCCACCGTCAAGTGCGCGTGCATGGGCATCAGGTAACGCTTTTCGTCGTGCTTGCCGCCGCCCGTCGGGCGGACATAGATCGCCGGGATGCGCTTCTCATCCGTCGAATCCATCACCACCCATTGCGAGCGGCCCGTGATTTCATCCACGCGCTCCGACATCGTGATGCCGTCGGCCAAGTCCTTGAAATGAACCACGCCGCTGACTTCCGTCAGAATCGAGAACGTGTAAGGATCCCATTCCAACAAAATGTCGTTGGTTTTTACCTTGGCGCCGTCCGCAAAGTGAATTTTCGCGCCATAAACCACTTGATAGCGCTCTTTTTCACGGCTCTTATCGTCCAAAATCGCAATAATTCCGTTGCGATTCATGGCAATGAGCTCGCCTTTGGCGTTCTTAACGGTAGTCACCGCGATGAACTTCACGAAGCCGTCCGACTTCGCATCTTGTTTCGACTGTTCGGCGGACCCCGTCGCCGCTCCACCGATGTGGAACGTACGCATGGTCAACTGCGTCCCCGGTTCGCCGATAGACTGCGCCGAGATGATACCCACGGCCTCACCGCGCTCCACCATGCGTCCGGTAGCCAAGTTGCGTCCGTAGCAAAGTTGGCAAACGCCGCGCTTCGATTCGCAAGTCAGCACCGAGCGAATCTTGACGCGCTCGATACCGGCCGCCTGAATCGCCGCCGCCAGGTCCTCGGTGATTTCCTCGCTGACCTTCACGATGATGTTGCCTTCATAATCCAGCTGATCTTCGAGCGCCACGCGGCCCACGATACGGTCGCGCAAGGGTTCGATGATTTCGCCCGATTCAATAATCGGCTCGACGTAAATTCCGTCGCTGGTTCCGCAATCGTCTTCGGTGACGATGACGTCCTGCGCCACGTCGCACAGGCGGCGCGTCAGGTAGCCCGAGTCCGCCGTTTTCAGAGCGGTATCCGCCAACCCCTTGCGAGCGCCGTGCGTTGAAATAAAGTACTGCAGCACGTTCAGCCCTTCGCGGAAGTTCGCCGTGATCGGGGTTTCGATGATCTCACCCGACGGCTTGGCCATCAAACCGCGCATACCGGAAAGCTGGCGGATCTGCTGTTTCGAACCGCGCGCGCCCGAGTCGGCCATAATGTAAATCGGATTGAGGTAGCGGCCCGTGCGGTCGTCCTCTTCCATGGTCTTGAACATTTCTTCGGAAACGCGTTCCGTGACCTTGGACCAGATCTCGATGATCTTGTTATAACGTTCGCCGTGCGTGATCGCGCCCTCTTGATACTGCGACTGCACTTCGATGACGGCCTTTTCAGCGTCCTTCACGAGGCCAGCCTTTTCGCCCGGCACGATCATGTCGTCGATGCCGATCGAAATCCCCGCGCGCGTAGCGTACAGGAACCCGAGCGCCTTCACCTTGTCGAGCATCTTTACTGTGATGGTGAGCCCGAACTTCAGGTAACAATACTGGACGAGTTGAGTGAGACCCTTCTTCTTCAGAAGACCGTTGATGAAAGGCATCTCATCCGGCAGCACGTCATTCAAGATGACGCGACCGACCGTCGTATCCATGTACTGCTTCACGAACTCGATAGGCTCGGTGTGCATCAGATTCTGATTGTCGAAAGCCTTAATCAAATCGATGACTTTGCCGGTATAGCGCAGCTTAATCGGCGTCAGCGTCTCCACCTCGCCCATTTCGAGCGCGATCAAAACGTCGTCCATCGACGCAAACATGCGGCCTTCGCCCTTGGTTCCGGGCCGCGCTTTGGTCAAGTAATACAGACCCAACACCATGTCCTGCGTCGGAACCGCGATAGGCGCGCCATGCGCCGGCGACAGAATATTGTTCGACGACAGCATTAACGTCGACGCTTCAATCTGCGCCTCAGGCGACAACGGAATGTGCACCGCCATCTGATCGCCGTCGAAATCCGCGTTGAACGCGGTGCAAGTCAGCGGATGCAGCTTGATGGCTTTGCCTTCGACCAGCACCGGCTCGAAAGCCTGAATACCCAGACGATGGAGGGTGGGAGCGCGGTTCAACAGAATCGGATGATCCTTGATGACTTCCTCCAGAATGTCCCAAACCACCGGATCCTGCTGCTCAACCAGTTCCTTGGCCTGCTTAATCGTCGTGCAATGCCCACGCTGCTCCAGGCGATGATAGATGAACGGCTTGAACAGTTCGAGCGCCATCTTCTTCGGAAGACCGCACTGATTCAGCTTCAATTCCGGCCCGACCACGATCACCGAGCGTCCTGAATAATCGACACGTTTTCCCAGCAGGTTCTGCCGGAAGCGGCCCTGCTTGCCCTTCAGGGTATCCGACAACGACTTGAGCGGACGATTATTCGCTCCGCGCAACACGCGTCCGCGCCGCCCGTTGTCGAACAAGGCGTCGACAGCTTCCTGCAGCATGCGCTTTTCATTCCGCACGATCACATCCGGCGCATGCAGATCGATCAGCTTCTTCAACCGGTTGTTGCGATTGATCACGCGCCGGTACAGGTCATTCAGATCGGACGTCGCGAAGCGGCCGCCGTCGAGCGGCACCAGCGGACGAAGCTCCGGCGGGATCACCGGGATCACATCCAGAATCATCCACTCCGGCTTGTTGCCGGACTTGCGGAAACTCTCAGCCACGCGCAGGCGCTTGGCGTACTTCAGCTTTTTCTGCTGCGACACCTCGGTCTTCATCTTTTCGCGGATGTCCAGGCTCAGCCCTTCGCAATCCACTTTCTTCAGCAGTTCTTTGATGCCCTCGGCGCCCATCATGGCGACGAATTTGCCGGGGAATTCTTGATCCAAGGCCCGCTTGCGCTCGTCGCTAATGACCTCGCCCTTGCGCAGGTCAGCCACTTCGCCCGGATCGACAATCACGAACGCTTCGAAGTACAACACCCGTTCGAGTTCACGCAAAGTGATGTCGAGCAGGTAACCAATGCGGCTGGGCAGTCCTTTGAAGAACCACACATGCGAGCACGGAGTAGCCAGCTCAATATGCCCCAGGCGCTCGCGGCGCACGCGCGACAGCGTCACTTCAACGCCGCACTTGTCGCAAATCACGCCGCGATGCTTCATGCGCTTGTATTTGCCGCACAAGCATTCCCAATCGGCGATCGGTCCGAAGATGCGGGCGCAGAACAACCCGTCACGCTCCGGCTTAAAGGTTCGATAGTTGATGGTTTCCGGCTTGGTCACTTCGCCGTGCGACCAGCTGCGGATTTTCTCCGGCGACGCTAGCGATATTCGAATGGAGTCAAAGTCCGCAATCAGATTCGCGCGATCGTAAGGGGAAGATCGATACATAAGTATTTGCTCCTTTTCGTTAGTCAGCCGCCAGCGCGGTTTCCATCACTTCGGTATGCTTCTTCATCAACTCGACGTCGAGACAGAGCGATTGCAGTTCGCGGATCAAGACGTTGAAGCTCTCCGGAACTCCCGGCTCGGCCGCAGCCTCGCCCTTGACGATCGCTTCGTAAATCTTGGCGCGTCCGTAAACGTCGTCGGATTTAGCGGTTAACAACTCTTGCAGGACGTAAGCAGCGCCGTAAGCTTCGAGCGCCCAAACTTCCATTTCGCCGAAGCGCTGGCCGCCGAACTGGGCCTTGCCGCCCAAGGGCTGCTGCGTGATCAGAGAATACGGCCCAATCGAGCGCGCGTGGATCTTATCGTCGACCAGGTGACTCAGCTTCAACATATAGATGTAGCCCACCGTCACCGGCTGCTCAAACGGCTGCCCGCTGATGCCGTCGTGCAATTGAATCTTGCCCGAGCTTGGCAGCCGCGCCGATTTCAACTGCGCCTTGATGTCTTTCTCGGTCGCGCCGTCAAACACCGGAGTCGCAAATCGCAAGCCCAGCGCCTGCGCCGCCCAACCCAAGTGCGTTTCGAGAATCTGCCCGACGTTCATACGGCTGGGAACGCCCAGCGGATTGAGCACGATCTCCACCGGCGTTCCGTCCGGCAGATACGGCATGTCTTCCTCGGGAACAATGCGCGCGATCACACCTTTATTACCGTGCCGTCCGGCCATTTTATCGCCGACCGACAACTTGCGCTTCATCGCGATATAGCACTTCACCTGCTTGATCACGCCCGGAGGCAGCTCGTCGCCCTTGCGCAGCTTCGCGATCTTCTCCTCGGTGATCTTTTCGAGCACCGCGATCTGCCGCGAAGTCATCTCCTCGATTTCATCGATCTGCTCATTGACGCGCGGATCTTTGTCCTTCAACCTCATGCGCTTCAAATCGCGCGCGCGCAGCTTCTCGATCATGTCCGCCGTCAGGTCGGAGCCCTTAGCCAGCAGCTTCTTATTGGTCTTTTCGTCGTGCAGGTCGGCCTGAATTTCCTTGCCGGCCAGCAGCGTCGCCAGACGCTTGGTGCGCTCGTCGTTCAAAATGCGCTTCTCGTCTTCGAGATTGCGCCGCAGCCGCTCTTCCGATCCTTCGAGGATCAGCTTGGAGCGCTCATCGAGCTCCGCGCCCTTGCGCGAAAACACCTTGCAATCCACCACCGTGCCTTCGATGCCCGGCGGGCAGTAAAGAGAAGCGTCCTTGACGTCTCCGGCCTTTTCGCCGAAGATCGCGCGCAGCAGTTTCTCTTCAGGCGTCAATTGCGTTTCGCCTTTGGGAGTCACTTTGCCGACCAGAATATCGCCCGGCTTCACCGTCGCGCCGATGCGAATGATGCCGCTCTCGTCCAGGTTCCGCAAAAATCCTTCGGCGATATTTGGAATATCGCGCGTGATTTCCTCCGGCCCCAGCTTGGTGTCGCGCCCGTCCACTTCAAATTCCTCGATATGGATCGACGTGTAGTAGTCTTCCTTCACCAGCTTCTCGGACACCACAATCGCGTCCTCGAAGTTGTAGCCACGCCACGGCATGAAGGCAACCAGAACGTTGCGTCCCAACGCCAGCTCGCCCAAATCCGTGCAAGGACCGTCGGCCAGAACATCGCCCTTCTTCACGCGCTGCCCTTGCCGCACGATCGGCTTTTGATTAATACAAGTGTTCTGGTT
>JALYIB010000333.1 GCA_030775965.1 Acidobacteriota bacterium
CTTCTCGCGCGGCGAGCGCCGGCCGCATTTCCTCTCAGCTTGGACCAGCGGGAGGGGTCGTCATAAACGCGAGCATGTATTGTGGCGCCGCGAACGGCGCCTCCAGAAATCGACACGCCTACTGCGAATCTTTGACCTTCCACCAGCGCCGGATCGCCACCAGAGACCACACCGACTCGACCAGTCCAAAAGGCCACGCGCCCTGCAAAAATCCGTACGCCGAGCCCAGCAAGCACGCCCCCGCGAATGCCAGAATGTACCAGGTATTACGATCTTCGAGCGCATAGCACAGCAACATCGCCGTGACCGCAAAGAGTCCGAATAGGGTTAAGGGAGTCACCAACCTACAAATAGCACCCCCGCGCCGTTCCAGGAAGGCTTTGCGTTTAAACGGGTATTTCCTACATGGAATGGAGAAAACCGGGGGTCCTTTTAGCTATTCCTTATGGCTCTTCAGGTTAGTGATTTCACCGAATCTGCAACCGGGAACTAACGTAGGGAGGGGTTTGCGCCGATAACTAGCTGTGATGCCATTCTGGCCCGATAAAATCGAGGAACGAAGTCTGGATGAAATGTTTCGGCTCCAGGCGGAGAACCGGGCTTGGAGCAAGCAGTTACGGATGGAAACGCAAGCCCTGGTGAATACCCGGCTCGCGAAAACCATCAGCCTCGAAGAGTATGCCTCCAGCCGGCTGCTAGCCGCCGAAAGCGCCGCCGAGTGCCGCCGCCGGGCCGAGGCCCTGTCGCGCCAAATTGAAAGCCGGGGCGCGCATCCCCTGCCCCAAATCGCTTAATCTAAAGAGCTTTCAGCCCAGTCATCTATAGGGCTTTGAGCCAGGGAAGCTGCGGCAAATTGCCGTTCTGATGATTGCACTGCGTGCTTAGTTCGCGGATCAGAACTTCCTGACGCGACTGCCGGTTCGCTTCCGTATCCAGCTCGAAACTGAACCCGGTTGGGTTAAAGCGGCGGATGCAATTTTCTGTGTCACTCAAATGAGCCAACAGGATTTGTTGGATATCCTCACCCACCCCCACGTAGATCCACTGGCTGCCGTTGAAGATCCCGTAAATCCCCGGCGACGCCGGGGCGTTCTTCCGCACCGATACCGGCGTGAACGCGAACGAATTTCCCTGTGGGAATGGCATGATTTAACCTCGGGACCGCCGCTTCTGGATAGGCGCCAACTCCGCAATCAGACGATCGCGGCGCGCCGTGCGATTGTAGGACGGGCTCAGTTCAAAAGAGAATCCGGACGGCTGGTTGGCCGGAGAACCGCTCGCATTCGCCAGGTATTCCATCAAACTACTGCGGATGTTCTCGGTCTCGTCAATAAAGATCCAGCTTTTTGCGTTGGAGACGCCGTAGACGCCGGAGGCGGCGGGCGCCTCCCGCTCCACGTTGACGGCGGTAAAGACACGCGCGAAGCGACTCTCAAACGGCACGGCGAGCCTCCCTCTTGAGTATGGACCCCGCTAGAGGTAGGGTCAAGACAATAGCGACTGAGAATCCTCCTATACCGCTTACCGCAGGCGATACGCCGGCGTTCGACCTTCCACTGTTACTGCCCGAACACGTGGCTTTCTTCCCCCGAGATGGGTCCAGCAGGGCCGATAATCCGGGCATTTTCGACGTCGTAAACCTGGTAGCCTGGCATCGCGCAGCCGGCAGAAAACCAAAGCCGCCGGCTTCTGCAAGAGAAGATGAGTGACTTGCCGGTGGCGGCGATAGGACGGCGACCCCAGCGAAAATCCCTGGATGTAGTCATCGCGTCGCCCCGTGCGGTTGTAAGACGGGTGGCGGTCAAGATAACAGCGGCTCGATCGGGAGCTCGAACGCGCGGCCGAGCCGCCACCCTGGTCCCTAGCGCGCGCCGAATTGCTCGTGACGCATGCGGAATTCACGCATTCGCGCCAGATCATCGATTAGAACATCGCGGTCGCGCGGCCCTAAGCGATTCGAATTGATTACCACCTGCAGCGAGCCCATGGCCTCATCCAGTTCACGTTCATCAAAAACACCCTGGGCTAGCTTCTGTTGGAGTTCATCGAGTTCAAATTTGGTACGGGCCACGCGGGGTTGATCGCCGCCAAAGGGGAACGTATTCGCCTCAACGTGATCCAGATCCTCCCGGATATGTTGAAAGAAACTCGCTCTCCAGTCGTCCCCGCTGAAGCGCTGCTCGCGTTCGCGATGATACACGCCCTCGATGTCACGAGCGCCGAAATCGTCATGCCGCACACGGAATTCGCGCATACGATTCACATCGTCCGCCAGAATGGCCCGGTCCCGCGGGGCCAGGCGATTGTTCTGCATGACCACTTGCATGGCGCCGATCACTTCGTCCAATTCGCGTTCGTCGTAGAACCCGGCGCTCAATTTCTGTTGCAGCTCGTCGAGTTGCATTTGGGTTCTGGCTAAGCGGGCGCGGTCGCCGTTGAACGGGTACGCCCCCGAGGTCATGTGATCCAGATCCTGGCGGACGCGCTGGAAGAAGGAGCCGCGCCAGTTATTTCCCCGGAACAACTCATCGCGATCACGGTAGTAGGCATCCCGATCCGGCTGGCGAGGATCGCGATACGCTGGTGCGGGTCCGCGGTCGCGGTCCTGACGGCCAGGGTCACCACCAAAACTGCGGTCGTCGCGTCCGCCGAAGGGGCCCCTATCCAGCGTCGCGGGATAGGCATTGCCCCAGCTTAGATTAAAGGTGTAGCCTTCGGCCCCATTGTCGGGATCTTCGATGCGAACCACAGCTGCTCCCCCGTTACGCGGATCGCGAACCATCTCCTGCTTCCCTCTTCCATCCACCCCGGAAAAACGGAAGTCCCCAGGATTGGCCGGCATGGAAGAAGTACATTCGAAGCGGCGCCATTGCGGCGGTTGGCCGGAAAGATTCCGCAGCACGCCGACGTCACCGCGAACTTCGACTTCAGCGGCGCCATCGACAACCACTTCTACCGCACATTGGCCGCGATCGGGATTACCCCCGCCTACTATGGCCGCACGTCTAGGGAAGGTCTGGGCACCAGCCACGGCCGCCATAGCTACAATCCCGAAAAAAATACGTTGATTCATGTTTATCACCCTTGTGCGTACCTTGCACGTTCCCATCCATTTAACCAAACGGACTGACCCGCCTACGCTCAACAACTTAAGATGCGATGGCATGACCAGCCCGGTGGTTGTTACAGGCCGAATGCAAAAATTGAACCGCTTTTTTCCAGCCGAGCGGGCGCCCGCCGTCCGTCTACCGCCCAAATGCCCCCACGGTAAAAGTTAGCGTAGGGATCGGCGTTGACGGCAGTAGCAAGGCGGCGAACGCCCGGCCGATGTTGGTCGCGAGAATGGTATCGATCAAGGCATCGTCGAGCGCATCCAGATCCGACTGTTTCACGAAGCGCGGAGTGCCCCCGCCATTCACCAGCGCATCGCAGCCGGCGTATTCCTTCGCATTCCCGCGAGCCTCCCTCTTGAGTATGAACCCCACCATGAGGTAGGGGTCAAGACAATAGCGAGTGAGAATCTTCCTATACCGCTTAACGCAGGCGATATGCCGGCGTCTCGTCCCCGCTCTGCGCAGCATATTCGCGAGAATCGCCTCCACCGTTTGGCGCACCTCTGAATCGCTGGCAGCCTGAGTCGCAGCCGTCTCAGTAATGAACATCTCCTCAGGCTATTTCTTGGCGGGCGCGGGGAGCGGCGGCGGCAGCGGCGCGAGATTCTCGTAGCCGCGAGTGCCGTCCTTGCGAATCGGCCCCGGCCCGAATCCCAGGTGATCGCGGTCGACGTTGTTCTCGCTGCACGAATACTCGTGAACTTCTTCGTCCGGCTTGCCGGCAATCCAGGTTCGCGAATAAGTGAACGGGCGCGTATAGAACTTAGGGTCCTCGATCAGCGTCTCGACGTGCAGGTGATCCGCATCCGGCCGCGTCCAGCGCTCGACCACGTGCAGCGCGTCGCTATGCGGACTCCCATTCTCATCCGCCCAAACCTGCGTGTCCTTGAATCCCACCGAATCGATCACCAGCGTATTGCCTTCCCAACGGCCCAGCTCTTCGCCGAAGAACGAAGGGTCAGGATCTTCGGAATGCTTGCGCGCCGCATCGATCGGGATCAGGCGGTAATAACTGTACCAGTAAAGAAACACCACCTTCTTCGCGCCCGCGACGATTTCGAAAGGCAGTCCGCTAGCGTTGTGCCGCGGAATGCCGCCGATAATGCACAGCGCCTCCGGATCAACCGTCGCCGTGACGTTATGTTTCCAAGCCGCCTCGCCCGCCGGCGTCAGCGGTAGTTTCAAACCCGGCAGGTCTTTCGCGATGTTGCCGCCCGGGACCATACCGCGCTGCCCTTTCCAGTAACCGCTGAAATCCGGATGCCCATCGGCCAAACGCGGCGCTGCTTTGGGAGGCCCCGCAGGTTCCGGCGCCGTCAACTCCTGCGCGAAAACCGGCAGGCACAGCAGCGCCAGCAGGGCCAGCGCGGCGCAAGGGGTCGTGTGAAGGGCGTCCATGCAGTATTATTCTATAGCTAAGCACTCAGCCGAGGAGGCGCAGCATGTTGAAGACGAAACTCGCTGGATGGTTCGCCGCGGCCGGTCTGCTTGCGATGGCCGCGCCCCTATGGGCTCATCATTCGTTCGCAGCCGAGTTTGACGGCAACAAACCCGTGCGCCTCGAAGGCGTCCTCACCAAGATTGAGTGGACCAATCCGCATTCCTATTTCTACATCGACGTCACCGACGAGAACGGCAACGTCGTCAACTGGGGCTGCGAAGGCGGAGGCCCCGGCGCCCTCTCCCGCCGCGGCTTCAAACGCGGCGACATCAAGCTCGGCGACAAGATTGTGGTCGACGGCTATCTCGCAAAAGACGGCTCGCATCTAGTCGACGCCCGGCGTGTGACGCTTCCCGATGGGCGCAGAATCGACGGCGGGTCGGAAGGCGATGGCGGCCCGCAGGGGAAGTAATCGTTGCACTGCGCGGTCTCGTCTCCCGCGAGCCGCTTTCACGATTCGCGTGTCAAAGAACCTGACGACTCATCCAAGTTCCCTCAATGCGGACGTAACGCCGGATTGAACTAAGTGCCCTCCGCCTCCGGCTACGGGCACGGCCCGCCTCGTGGTGTGATACTATCCAAACCGGTGATGCGCCCGTCAAGCCCATGGAATTCCGCTCTGCAACCTCCTGATTGCAAATGGAAATCGATTCAATCCCCATAGCGCACCTCCTCAGTTCAATCCGCCTTATCTGAAGTGCTCGGGCGCCGCACGCTGCTGTCTTCTCGAGATTTTTGTCGCCCGAGCACTCCAGATCAACGCTACTGCATTATCGGAAGCTGGATTGGCTCGGTTGGATGCCGACTGGTCCGTTTGAGGGTGCGCGATAATCGAGCAATCATGCCTCATTCGGAGAGACGCGCTGCAACCATCGCGGGCATTTTCCTGCTCCTGCCCAACACCTGGGCTCAAGTGCCAGCTTCCCCCGGTCAGGTTGGGCCAGACGGGGCCTACACGGTGGGCGGCGGCGTCATAAGCCCGAAGGTTCTCACCCGCGCGGCACCTCGCATCCCTGATCTCGCGGTCAAGCTGCGCGCGGCGGGCGAGGTGTTGCTATCCTTCGTCGTCCAGACCGATCGGACCATACGCGACATTCAGGTTGTCAGGACCATGGGGTACGGAATAGATGAGGAGGCAATCCAGACGGTCAAGAAATGGCGGTTCGCGCCTGGGACGAAAGACGGTCATCCAGTAGATGTTCGAATGAGGGCTGCGATCGGCTTTAGCGAGGCACCAGACCCACACGCCTGGGGCGCGGGCCCAATGCTGTTTGAGACACCCGCCGGATCGAAGCCTCCAAAACTGGAATCGGGCACGATGCCGAAGCCGGTTCGGAAGGACGGGAATGAAACCGTCATGCTCCAGTTCAACGTGGATTCGAGTGGTGAAACACGAGACATTCGCCCGCTTCAAGGGAATGAGTCCACCTCTCTCCAGGCGCTAGTTCACAGTCTTTCAACCTGGAAATTTGAACCGTCCTCGGACGGCGCAACAGTCGCCGGCAAGGTCCTGTTCATCAAAGGCGAGGACCAATTTCGCTACAAAGTCTCTGACGCATTTCGCAACCCCGGCGACGCTCGTCCGGTAGAAGGAGCTGCTTCTGTTCCTCCGGCAGCGGGCGGGGCGTCTTCGGCGTCCGGCCAGATAATCATCGTGCCGGTGAAATTGAGGCTCGAAAGTAAGGAGGCCGCAGCGCTGCTTATCGAGAATGTCCCTGCGCAATATCCCGAGGCCGCAAAGCGTGGAGGGATCAAGGGACCGTGCTCCTAGAGATAACGATCGCCAAAGACGGAAGCGTGAAGGAAGTTAAGCCCATCGACGGCCCAACAGAATTGGTTCAGGCCGCGATCGAGGCGGTCAAACAATGGAAATATCGCCCCGCCGTTTCTCGGGGCCGGACGTGGGAGGCCACGACCGAGGTCGAAATTCAGTTCAAGCTTCCCGAGTAGGGCGGAGAAAACAGCTTTTCCCAGCAGCTCTTTTATTAGACGATAAAGTATGTTATGGCCTAGCATCTGATTCGCGCTTGGCTGCGTTAAGGACCAGAGATAAACTGGGTTTGCCTGACACGGACATCCAGATCGTCCCCAACGAGGCCGGGGCTGGCGGGCGATGTCCCCCGAGTGGGAAACCGCATACCTTCTCAAGCCCGAGAACATGAAGCAGCGTTTTCTAGCGGTAGCACGCCGCTACGACGGCCTTTCTCTCGCGGCCGTCGTTGAGAAGCTTGGAATTTAATTCCTCGCCTTGTACTTGCCGTTACCGTTTTAGCAGTCTCTTCACGTCTCGCTTGGCATGAATGATGCGGACGATGCGCAGCGGTCGTGAACTCGTATAGATGATGAGATAAGAATAAAGCGCCCAGAACAAAACGTTGCGCTGAGTGAGATCATCCCGCTTATGACCCATGCCGGGCACCTGGGCAAGTTGCCGAAACGTGCGGTAAAAACCCTCGAGCAGGCGGTCGGCGGCCGTGAAACGCGACGGGCCAGTTCGAACTGGTTCACGTTTGCTGTCGGCGGCGTTCCGCGCTGCGAGCGCGGAGTTGGCGGAAGGCTTCCTCGCCGTCGATAGTGTCGGCCCGGTCGATATCGTCCAGGCCTTCACAAATCATGCGGTCGATTTCCTCTGGCGTGTATTCCTGGCCGAGATCGCGCGCCACCACATAGTGGTAAACGGCTTTGTTGAGAAACTCACCGGGGTCGGATGACCGGCCAGCCTTAACTTCGGCGACAATGAGCGTTTCCAGCTCGGGTTTTAGCTTGACGTCCATAGCCGACGGTCCAGTCCCTTAAATACAAGTCTACGCGTTTTGGGGCTCCGAAATTCCGCTATCCATTGAGCAGAGCGCGCTGCTTCGCGATGCGCTGGTCGTGCTCCTGGGCGAAGCGCTGAATCCCGGTGAAAATCGAAGCGGCGTCGAGGTGCGCCTCCGCGATCACGTCCGGCTCCAGGCCGCCCGTGAGCCATTGATTGTCCCAGTCTGAAGTGAGCGAATAGTCGTCCGTCAGCGGCCCTAAGTTGCGCACCGGCCACATGCGGCGCGTTCCCGTCGACACCACCATGGCGTCGTAATAAGCCTCCGGCGGCAGCACCGAATGGCGATACGCTTCCGGCTGCCGGTCGAACAATTCTTCGCTGATTGCCGCGATCACCTTCACGTTGATCCCCGCTTCGGAGAGCTTCGGCAACTGGTTCACCAGGTTCACCGTCGAACTCGACCCTTGCGAAATCACATACCCGTGCCGCGGCCCCGGCGCGAAATCGCGAATGACGTAGAGGCCCTTCGCCGCGGCGCGCAAATCGGTATCGGCGAACTTGGCGCGATCCGCCACCGCAAAATCCGGACGCGCGACTTCAATACTGATGATGCCCACCTTGGGATCGCGCGCCGCGATTTCAGCCGCCGCAAAGTACCCCGGAGCCACATCGTTGTAATCCCAGAAATTCAGGTGAATGGTTTGCCCGCGCGGGAACAGCTTCCACACTTGCGTCGCGAAAATGCCGAAGTGAGTGCGCCCGTCCGCCGCCGTCTCCGGCCCCGAGTGCCCCGCCAGAATATGCAGCACGCCCATGCGGAACTTGCTGTCCTGCGTTTGCTGGCTGAACACGCGCGCCGGCGTATACATCAGCGGCGTAAACGCGCCATACGTTCCGCTCAGCGCCCACATGCCCGAGAATTTCGCGGGATCGACGCTGGCGCTTTGACTGACAATCCCAATCGCCGTTGAAACGTTCCCCGCTTCCTGAATCGCCGCCTTGATACGCGTGCCTAGCGGATTGCTCTCCGGATCGTAATGCCCCCACAGCGCCCCATGCTCGACGTTGATCGAATCCGAAAGATCCGCGGCCAGCGTGATGAAGCGATTGTCGGTGACGTAGTTCATCCACTTGATAATTTCGGAGATGCAGCGCCGCGTCCCCGCCACTTCACCGGGTTTGCGGAACAGCACAATCGCTGCTTGCTTCTGTGCCCCCGACAAACGATTGCTGACGGTCACAGTCTGCGGCTCGACAGGCAGATTCGCAACCCGCAGCCGGTCATCTTGAAACGGATTATTTTTGACGTCGAAATACAGCAGCGTTTCGTCTTTAACGGTGTCGCCGATTTCCACCAGGCGGTCCGCCAGCCAGTCGCCCAGCCCGTTGCGATCGAGCAGCGACATCACCGCGTCGATATTTGTTTTGAACTGTATCAGGCGCTCCCGCGTATCGCCAACCGCGCCCTTACGAATGCCCTCAAACTCGATACCGTAATGCTCCTCGAAAGTCTTGGCCAGCGCGACGAAGTAATCGGAGTTCATCTTCATCGCATAGGGATGGCTCTGATAACCGATCACCTGCGGACCAGCCCCCGGAATCTTTCCCGACACCGCGCGCGGCCAATATCCCTTGGTAGTCTTGCCGATCAGAATCATGGGCCGGCGGTCGCGCTCGTCCCAATCTTCCATGGTCTTCAGCGCCGCCACCACCTGTCCGTAATCGTTGCCGTCGTCGACCGTGAAAACGTTCCACCCGTAAGAAGTCCACTGATCGATCAACCGGTAGGCATCGTACTTGGCGTCGATCACGCCGCCCAGCAGCATGTCGTCGATGCCGGCGTTGTTGTCCGAGAGCATCACGCGCAGCCGTTTGCCTACCTTCATCGCCAGCGCCTGCGTCTTGAGCTCCTGCGCGTGGCCCTCGGTCATCGCGAACTCGCCTTCAAACGCAATGATTTTCGGCGATCCCGAAGCCCCCACCATATCCCAGAACGCGGCCTTGCCCGCCGCCGTGGCGACACCGACACCCGACGGCCCGCCGTTCACGTCGTTGGTGACGTCGATGCTCTCCGCATGCCCTGCCAGCGCCTTAATCCCGCGCGCTTTGGCCTGCGCAAACAGCGGATGATCCACCAGGCCGTTCTCCTGCAAAATCGTTTTCATCGGCGCAGCGCCGCGGCGGAATCCAAGCGCATCGACCGGCAGAATCGCAACCTTGGGATCCAGGTAATAGCGCTGGTCGCCGGTAGCCTTGAACTTGCGCTCCATCGCCTGGCTCATGATCATCCAC
>JALYIB010000334.1 GCA_030775965.1 Acidobacteriota bacterium
TCTCAAACCCGTTCATGATGGGCATGCGGCTGTCTACAAGCGCCAGAGAGTATGGCCGTGCCCCGGCACTCGCCTCAGCAAGTCTGGCCAATGCTCTCTCCGGCGATCCGAAGACGTCGCACTCCAGTCCCCAGGCGTGTAGGGTTTCTTGCAGGATCAGACAGTTCGTCGGATTGTGGTCAATCACAAGTACACGCCGGCCGAGGATATCCTGCAGTTCGACGCGAACCCTTCTTCGACTTTGGGCCGCCAAGCCAAACTCCGCGGTAAATCGAAACGTACTTCCTTCGCCGGGGGTACTGACGGCCGTTAGCCGCCCGTTCATACTCTCGACCAGCCTTCGGCTAATTCCGAGACCAAGCCCAGTACCTCCATAATTACGTGTGGTCGACGCATCCGCTTGGATGAAATTGTCGAAGATCGTTTCCAACTTTTCCGGCAGAATACCGATCCCGGTGTCGGTGACGGCAAACTCCACTTCACCTGATATATCGGATTCGTGATTCTGAACAGTTAGTATGACCTCGCCCGCTTCGGTGAACTTGACCGCGTTGCCAAGCAGATTGATCAGGATCTGCCTCAATCTCATCGGGTCGCCTACCAGCGTGGTGGCGACACCCGGGACGAGGCGGGACAACAGCAGGATGCCTTTAGCGCGCGCCTTTACTGCGGTCAGCTCAATTGCCTGATCCACGACTTCTTCAAGATCGAACTCGACGCTCTCCAGATCGAGGTGTCCCGCTTCGATCTTAGATAAATCGAGAATATCGTTGATCAGCACCAGAAGATTGGATCCAGCTCGCCGGAACACTTCCACGTAATCCATCTGGTCAGAGTCAAGCTTCGATTCCCACAGCATGTCGGCCATGCCAAGAATTGCGTTCATTGGGGTGCGAATCTCATGGCTCATGGCGGCCAGGAAATCCGATTTAGCGAGGTTTGCCTTTTCCGCTACGGCTTTGGCTCGCTCCAGTTCAACGTTATTTTCTTGTAGCGTCCGTTCAAAGCGCTTGCGGTCAGTAACATCGCGCGCCGCGACAAATACGCCCTGAAGCTTCCGGGCGCGATCATGGAACGTAGTCGCATTATAGGAGACCACTGTTTCTTTACCATCTCGCGCTCGCGCGGTGAGCTCATAGTCGGTTACTTTGCTTACACGCAACACTTGGTTGATGCCTGCCTGAGCCCGCTCCGGATCGGTGAAGTGATTCTTGAAAGGCGCGCCGATCAGTTCATCGCGCGTGCTACCAGTAAGGGCCTCCATTTGCTGGTTAACATCGGTAATGATGCCATGCGGATCTGTAGTGATCAACGCGTCGATATTGGATTCGATCAGAGAGCGCGTGTAGAACTGCTGGTCGCGCAATCTCTGATCCAGCTGCTTCTGCTCGGCCTCTACCTGCTTACGTGCCGTATTATCCGTGCCAATGAGGAGGTACCCAATGATGCCCATGTCGTCACGCAGCGCCGTGACCGACACGACAGCCGGAAAACGGCTCCCATCCTTGCGTATATACGTCAATTCGTAGATGTCTTCAATCCCGCGTGAGGCCTTAAAGGCCAGTGCATCGAATCCCGGCGTAATTGAGGTGGCAAGCTCATCGCTTAACGCCTTAGCGCGCGCGATGACTTCCTGCGGATCGGAAATGTCGGCGGGGGTAATCCTATCCACTACCTCAATGGCCGTGTAGCCGAGCATACGCTCAGCCCCGACATTGAACAGTTGGATGACGCCTTTTTCATCCGTGGCTATACTAGAGAAATTTTCGCTGTTAAAAATTGCGTTCTGCAGCGCGCCTGCCTTCAGCAGTGCCTGCTCCGCCTTTTTGCGCGCGGTATTGTCGGTCCCAATCAACAGGTAGCCAATAATTTTGCTCAAATCATCGCGCAGTGCCGTGATCGACACGACTGCCGGAAAGCGACTCCCATCTTTGCGAATGTAAGTCAGCTCGTAAATGTCTTCGATACCTCGCGAAGCCTTGAATACAAGTGCTTCAAAGCCGGGGGTAATTGGAGTGGCCAGTTCCAAGCTCAAGGCCTTGGCACGCCCGATCACTTCTTGCGGATCGGAAATGTCGGCGGGGGTGATCTTGTCCACAACCTCGGCAGCCGTGTAGCCCAGCATCCGCTCGGCGCCGACATTGAATAACTGAATGACACCCTTTTCGTCGGTGGCGATGCTCGAGAAGTTTTCGCTGTTTAAGATCGCGTTTTGGAGCGCACCAGCCTTTAATAGCGCCTGACCTGCTTGTTTGCGCGCGGTATTATCCGTACCGATGAGTAGGTAACCGATAATTCCGTCCCGCTCGTCGCGTAGCGCCGTTACCGACACTACCGTCGGAAAGCGGCTCCCATCCTTGCGGATCTTTGTCAATTCGTAGATATCCTCGATACCTCGCGAGGCCTTGAATACCAATGCATCGAAACCGGCAGCAATTGGCGTGGCGAATTCGGCACTCAGCGCTCGGGCACGCACAATTACTTCCTGTGGATCGTGTAGCTCGACCGGCGTAATCTTATTTATTACGTCGGAGGCTGTATAGCCCAACATCCGCTCGGCGCCAACATTGAATAACTGAATAACACCCTTCTCATCGGTCGCGATGCAAGAGAAGTAGGCGCTGTTAAAAATTGCATTCTGCAGCGCCCCTGTCGTTAGGAGGGTCATCGGAACGGGGTGTGGGGTTTCGGAGGGAATAACGGGGTGTGGGGTTTCGGAGGGAATATGGTTGCCCATTTCTCAGAGACTCTTGATCGTCTTCTCGGTTTGACGCACCGGAACTGAAGATGCCGTCTTGTGAATATAGAAGTTCAGAGCCGCCAGCACCTGCGCCTTCGTCGTGGGTTTGGTGAGGTACCCGGAACATCCGGCCGCGCTGCCGATGCGCACCTGTCGGTGCAGGTCATCTGCGGAGAGCAGCAGAATGGGCAAGCGTGTTCGGCCCTGCTCGGTTTCCCATTCGCGAATGAGGCGGGTCGCGGAATACCCATTCATTCCAGGCATGTTCACGTCCATGACGATGAAGTCATACTCGCCACGCATGGCCATATCAACTGCTTGGGCTCCGTTGATCGCCCGGGATACCCGATGCCCTTTTGCTTTGACGTAAGACATAAACAGGAAGAAACTGTCGTCAGAATCTTCCGCCACCAGGAGTCGCAACGGTGAAGAAGAGATTTCAGTCTCAGCTAAGGATGACGCGTCCGAATTCAAAGCCGCCAATGTTACCGGCAGGCGGACGCGAACCTTTGTCCCGCACGGACTGTTTGGCATGATCGCAATCGTGCCGTTCAAACCGGCCAACCTTTTGTGAAGGATCCTCAGGCTGAGGCCGCGTATCTGAGGCTGCCTGGAATCCGTATTGAAAACTTCCAGAATCTCATCCGGCATGCCCGCTCCAGTGTCTGAGATCTCGAACGTGAGCATCGCGATCTCGGATCCGGCGCCGGCAGATAAATGAACGCTACAACCTACAGACAGATGAATGCTGCCCGAAGCGGTATATCGTATAGCATTGTCAAGCAAGCGGCGAAGCATGTCTTGGAGCAGGTATTTGTCGCCGAGTACATGGGTCGGAACGCCGGGACCGGCATCCCAATGGAATGCTAGGCCGCTGCGCGCGGCAAGGGCGCCCATTAGGCCCGCAATTTCCTCAATAGCCTCTAAAGTATCGAATTCGGCGCTGCCCGCAACGGATCCCTCCGGCCGCGCCAACTCAGCCAAATCATCGGCCATCCGCAATAGTTGATCGGCGGCTTCTCGACACTGACCAAGATAGTGTCCCTGACTCTCCGAGAGCGGCTCCTCGGCAGCCAGCCCGACCAAGCCGAGCATGTGGTGAAGACCGTGCCGGACTTCATTTCCGAGTCTCAAAACTAAAGGTTCCACGTTGTGCCTTCCCCTTCTAATTCGACTATCTGCCCCATCGAGAACGGTCCCGTATTGGGCTCACGGAAAACATCTCGATGAATTTACGCGTCTTTGCCCCGGTATTTGTGGCCACGCCTGGAATCATCCGGCGGGCGATATTTTCTATCTGTGTCTCTAACGGGCAACGTCCTTCGAGCGCTTTGCCCGCTTGGGTCGCTTCGACCAACTGTTTTTCCGAGGAAGACACCGAGAAGCGCACCGGCAGCTGAAGGATCGCCTCCACATCACGGATTGACATGGCACCCCGACTGTCCGCCCGATTCATGATCACCGAGACTTTATTCCGAATCCCCAACGACTGCAACATTTCAGCCTTACGGTTGGCCAGGTGCAACGCGCCAATATCGGGAGTCGTGACCAGGAAGCATTCTTTGGCGCGGCTTAGTGTTTCGATTTCGTATTCCCGCATCTCACCAGGCAGATCCACGCAGATCGTTTGGTAGCTCTGGAGAGCAAAGTCTACTAGCGCAACTGCGCCGCTTTCTGGATTTGTGCCGCCGAATTCGATCGGAGCCGACCCTAGGATGTCCAACATCTCGCGGCGGCACACCATGCGATCCCACAGTTCGCCTCCTAAATGCGCTCGCGAGGCGATAGCTTCCAGTACCGAGTTATTTCCGTCCAGTTTGAACAGAAACGAAGTCATGCCTAGTCGGAAATCGAAATCCAAAAGCAGCGTCCGTTGATTCGCAAGCCGGGCCGCTGCCGCTGCCGTATGAACGGCCAAAGTAGTCGCGCCCACACCTGGCTTCGACGGCAGGAAAGCGTATAGATTACCGCTCTCCTCTTTAGGGCTCAAAGGAGTTTTCAACTTCCTAGCTGCGTTCCCAAAGGCGCGAACCACATCGCTCGCGATTACTGACAACGTGAGAACCTCCCGGATTCCCAGCTGCATTAACTCGATCAGGTCGCGGGACTGCTTGCCGGTGTGCAGCGCGACCGCCGTTGCCATGGGATACGAATTGTCGAGCTCGGCTGCCACGGATTTTGCGCGAATGGGATCAGAAAAATCCAAGAATACGACGCATCCCTCGGAGCCTTTGCGGATCTCTGAGAGGGCCGCGGGATCGGGATACTCGATCAGCGACCAGAAGGTTTCAATATTAGGATTCCCATTAAGAGCTGACGCTATTTCATCGTGAATTCTTCTCTCCGGAGAGATGACGGCGACCATCATGGATTGGTTAGACATGGTTTTGGTTAGGCTACTCGACACAACGCGGACCGATCGGCATTTGCTGTTACGGATTCCAAAAGGAAGCATCGGCACTTCCAAGACATCTCAGTGAAAAAGCGCAAGAAAATGGGCAATGGAGCATCAGGGTCAAAGAACCTAGCCGTCGAGACGCTCGCGGGAATTCCCGAAGCATGCATTTAACGCCTCCGGTCGGAAGCGATGTACGGATCTGCGGCGGGAGCCGACGGATCATCGGTTAGCGTTCGAAATCGTGATCATAGACATGCTCAGCAGTGGACACGGTTCACGACTTTTCTGTCGGAGAAAGAGTGGGACCCATTTCCTTTAATGGACGGCTCTTAGGGCGGCAATTGCAGCTTCTCACCTAAGTAATCTCGCTGGAAGGAGGAAACGGAGGAGAATGGCGAATGAAGAGTCTTAGGAATGCTGACTCGGCTTCAGCAGGGCCTTAGGGAACGATACTCAGTCCGCTTCAGCATGGCGAATGGAGGCAGTTGAAATATTTCTGAAACGGCTTTAGCATCAATACAATGGCACGTAAAAGTGTAGTAGCGAAGTAGTAGCTGAGATCGGCCGTAAGGGGGGAAAGCCAGCAGCAAGGCCCGTATGGAAAAGCTTACGCCGGAGCAACGTATTGCAGTCGCCAAGACGGCGGCCGCCGCCTCAGATGGGCGAAACCCGTTACCCAAACAGATCTGAAGCGGCAATCAGCTCTAAAGGCCGCAGAATGGGCCGCTGACCGCAGTGCACAGATGGGCGCCAAAGATATCGGTGAAAGATTAGCCAGCGGGGCCGCGGTGAAGCCCGGAAAGTTCACATTTGATAAGAGGCTGAAAATGGCTACGGTCGGGAAGAAAAGCCGGCGTGAAATCCTCCGCATCGGTGGTTGCAAAGAAAAGGAGGTAGAGAATAATGAGTCGCCAACCGGCCTTTTCGTCAACGGGGTGTGTTGCGAAATCTGTTCTCGGTTGGGTTTGATCAAGTCGGACCCTTCCTGGCAGGGCGTGGCCTGGAGGGAATCATTCGCAAGCTCGCGGAGGTTAAGACACCTGACGCTCGAAGAAAGGGCAGCCCCAGCCAGTGAGTCGTACTTCAATGACTTGATCGAGATCTTGTGGCAACTACGATGGAAGATCAAAGGAAATCGATTGATCAGTTCCGAAACGAAAGCGTTGCTGGATTACTTGCGGGCACTACGAAACGGACGAGCCCGTCCCCCCAGCCCGAGGAGCCAAATCCATTCCTTACGAAAACTCTCCGCCTTCTGGTTGACGCCCGACAAGCCATAACGCACTAGAATGGCCAATAGCTGAGGGAATCGCTTCTCTCCAGATGAGAACGCTATCGAGCGTCCTCGCCCGGAACGCCGCGCCAACGCAGAATGGGGTCAGCTTTCTCAGACTCTCCGTCACGGACTGCACGTTCGGTTAACGCCCTCTTTAGCGACTCGATACCCTCTCAGTTCTTCTGCGTCCGCTGACGTTAATGGTGGGGTTGAAGCATTGTTCGACCTCATACGAACGGGCTGGACGCGGAAAAGCTGAAACCCTAAACTCGGCCGAAGAATCCCCGCGTTTTCCGATTCTCCGGCCGCGCGATACCTCAGCGTTGCTGGCGCGATCAGGCCCGGACCGCCCAGCCTTCGCTAAAAGAAAAGATGCCGAAGCGCCCAACGGTGATACCTTCCGCAGCGAGGCGGAGTTACAGAGCACTCCTACGTTTTTGCTCATTCTCGCACGGCGGTACGCGTGGGGGGTTTGGTTAACAGCCAAGCAACCAGGCTCGGCTTACTCTATTCCGACATCTTCGCCTAATCATGGCGGAGGAAGGGGGATTCGTGCGTCCGTAAGTCTGACCGCTGCGCTTCGGCGGTATCTGGCTTTGGCCATTAAATCGCAACACTGCAGGGCACCAAACGTTTCGAAACGCCCGAACGCAAACCGCGCTGATCTGCAGTAGAGAAACTAGCCTCTTCCCATCTGACGTTTCTAAGTGAGCAGGATGAACCCGATCGCGTGAGCGAATTCACTACGTTGTGGCCTCGTCTCAAGCGCTATTCACAAGTTGGGAATCCACTTACCCGCAGCCGTCTGGGGCACAACAGCGTCGGCCTCGTATTGCGTCGACGCCTTCCTTGGCGATGATCGGAACCATCACGAATCCTGCGATCGGGTCGGCCCACCACCAGCCCAAAAGGGCGTTGGAAAGTAAGCCACCCAATAGAATTGCGGAGAGGTAGGCGCAGAAGTCCGTCTGCCTCGAATCGGCCCTCATCGCGGGGCTGTTGATTCCCTCCGCGACCCGGCGATCAAACCAGCGACGATTGAGATCAGGCCTTCGAGACTGTTGTAGCCAATGGTGAAATACTCCAGAATTCGGCCGCGCTGGACTAGCTGACTGCGATCTGCAGTGGCGAGACTCACCATAAGCTCAGTATGTGACAGAAATTCCTACCCGCAGTGTTGGCTCGCTCCAGCCGGATGAACTCTCCGCGCCAAGTGTCGGACACCGCTTCCCAAGCTAGATCCATCGGCACCCAGGTTGCGAACGTCGCTGTCAACACCGCTTCACAGCGGAACTCTATTGAAATTGATGCTCCGCTGGCCCAAACTCCCATCAGCAGCCAAAATGGTGATTTACCCCTGCAGGCGCTTCGAGAATCGCCAGACGAATGTCGTGCCTCTTGGGGCGAGTACCGCCTCGAGGCACATAAATCCCGTGCCCGCTCAATCGGCAATGCTGCAAAAAATGCTAACAAATTGCTAACGAGAGACTCAGAACCAATCAAAATCAACAGGAACGTACTCGATGTAAGTTATTGAACATTCGGAGTAATGAGACCCAGCCGATACCATGTGTTGGACTCATAACCCAAAGGTCGAAGGTTCAAATCCTTCCCCCGCAACCAATCCTTTTAACCGGTTGCACGGATTAGAAGCGCACCAAGAAAACTCCCATCAACTCCCAATAGCAGAAATCAGCGGTTTTTCGCTGGATTTGCCGCTGTTCAGGACCATCTCTACAACTTTGCTGTGAGCCTGACGCTTACTGTCCGTCATGGCCTTCCCATAGATGTTCATCGTCGTCTGGATGCTCGCGTGACGCATCAACTTTTGGACGGTGAGAGGCGCTCCAGTTTCATCCAACCACGATCGATAGCTGTGACGGAACGTGTGGACGGTTTTGAGCATTGGGTCAGAAAGAAGCTTGACCTGAAGGGCATATTTCGATGGGAACATGCCATCCTCGCCCACTTTGACTGCGACGAGGCACGGGCATTCTCGTGGACGATCGCGGAACTTAAGGCCTATAGGATTTGCAAGGGTCCTCTCAGTGATAGACGGTACCAAGTGGTCCGCTACTCGACACGGATGTTGAAGCCAAATCTTAACTTTGTACCGCCTACGACGCCAACCATAACCAATTCATCATGAAGGACCCGGTCGGCAACACGACGGCGTATACCTACGATGCAAATGGCTTCCACCCGACCACTGTTCCCAACGGCTCTACTTGGTTGACCTCCGCGCCACAAATTCGCTCGGCGTCACCCAGGACAACCTGGCGCTGGTGAAAGTCGTCGGCGACTACAAACCCGGACGCGTCACCGCCAGCATCACGGACCTCACTGTTCCGGCGCCGGGCCTGGCCATCCAGATTCAGCGGACCTACGACAGCCTGACCCGCGCCACCACGGCCGACTTCGACTACGGCTGGACCCTCGGCGTCAACATCCAAACCGAAATCAGCCCCACCGGCGACGTCACGCTGACGCTGAACGGCCGCCGCCGCCGCAACCAAAATTCAGATTCCTTCTCACGCCCTCTGCGCCAAGAAGCCGACGCTGGCTGCTTCCTGTGTTTCCGATTTTGCTCTAGAATAGCGGGCAGGAGGGAGCCAAGATGAAGACCTTATGCATTCCGGCATTTGTCATCCTGACGCTAGTCTCTGTTGCATTGCCGCTATCGGCGCATCACTCCTGGCCCGTCAGCTTTGACCGGCTGGTTACGGTCAAGGGCACGGTAATCGACTTCAGATGGGCCAATCCGCATCCCATGATCGCTCTTGAGGCTCAAGCCAATGACGGGCGCACGGAGAAATGGGAAATCGGTGGCCCCGCCATCATCCGCATGGAGGCTAACGGGTGGACCAAGACCACGGTGAAGCCGGGCGACGTGATCACCGGCAT
>JALYIB010000335.1 GCA_030775965.1 Acidobacteriota bacterium
AGCCTGTTCCGTGCGTCAATTAGGGATCGTAGCGGCCAGCAGCGGCAAGAAACAATAATTTCAGAATTTCAAGTTTTCCCGACCATCCAGATATTTTGGACGGCACCGGCCCCGAGTCCGGGTAAATGCGCGTCACCGCAATTTCTTTCACCCGGAATCCCAGCCGCGGGGCCTTGATCGAAAGATAGTAGTGAAGATTGTAGGTGTCAAAGACGTCCCGAAATGGCTGTACTCGCGGGTCCAGCAAGAAACGCGTGCTGAAGGCGCGGAAACCATTGGTGGTGTCGGTGTAGCGGAAACGTGCGGCGACGCTAATCAAAGGCGCGTGAAGCAGTTTCGCGCCCAGCTTGCGGTCGAGAGGCGTGTTGTGTTCGGCGCCACCTGGCAGGAATCGCGACCCTTGGACGAAATCATAACCCTGTTCGAGGGCCTCCAAGAACCTGGGAATAGCGTCCACGCCATCCTTCCCGTTTCCATCGAGGGTGACAATTCCCGAATAACCCTGTTCGATCGCATAGGCAAAAAGCATTCGCATTTGAGCGCTCAAGCGCCCAGGCCCCGTCTTTACCAAGAGCGAACGGATTCCGAGCTGGCTGAGTCGTTCGGGAGAGTTGCTGCCGTCCGTGCTCCCACCGTCGCCGATGATCACGTCCGCGGCAAGGCGCAACCTCTCCATCCGCTCAAGCTGCGCAGTGATCCGGTTGCCTTCATTGATCACCGGTATACAGACGCAATAGTTGTGACGACGCTCGGCAAATTCCTGAACTCTGCAGGGCGGAACTTGCCAGCTCTGCGGCCGCTCTATGATTTCCATCGCTTCAGTTCGCTCCGCCGTAGGTCGAGATAAGAAAATCGATGGCGGTCGCCAATCCCGCGATCGGATAGGGAAGCTCGCGCATTTCTAGTGAAATCCAGGCGGTGTATTCCAATTCGTTGAGGATTTTGGCGACGCTTTTATGATCTATAACCGGAGCCTCGAATGATCCGAGATACGGCTCACTCACGTGAAAATGACGTAAAATCTCGAAATTTTGGCGGACCGACTCGACAATGTTTTCGCCAGCTAAATACATGCAGGCCGTGTCAAGGTGCAAACCGAAACCTGGAGAGTTTACGGTCTTAACGAGCCTTCCGGCGTCAGCACTGCCGGTGATAAATTGGCACCCATATTGCGGTGGATTTGGCTCCAGACACAAGCAGACACCGCGCTTCTCGTAGTAGGCTCCGACGGCGGAAAAAAACTCGCGGGCGAGCCCAAACGCCGATTCTTGGGAAACTCCGCACAACTCCCGATTCTTCGGAGCGCCGAACACCAAACTTCGCGCCCCTATCGCCTGTGCTAGATCGGCACATCGTTGCAGATGCCCCATGAGACTTTCCCGCTGCGCGTCGCTGCCAAAGAGCTTGTCTTCCGGCCGCCCGAAAAGAATGGCCTGCAACGAGGGAACCGTGAATCCGTGTGTCGCGTAATTTTCGGTAAAACATTTGCCAGCCGCCGGTGACATTCCCTGCCAATCCGCCCACCAGCGGGTGGGCGCGACCTCTATGCCGGCAATTTGTCGTTGGCGGAGCAAGGTCAGCGCATCGGCTTCAATGCCCACAGACCAAGCGATGTTGGAGACCGCCAGGTTCACGCCTGTGAATCCTTCCGTACCTCTTCGATGAAGCTTCCCAATTGAGACAATACTTGCGTTGCACCAAACCGATATCCGTTGCGTCCGCCCAAGATCTCCGCATGCAAGCTGCGGACATCGTAGGGCTCCGTCTCTCGGGCTTTAGCTCCCACATTTATTCCCGGAAAATAAGTTCGCAAAATGACGCTGGTGGCAAGGGGTTCCGTGACCAAATTGACCAACGGAAGTCGGTATTTTTGAATGTTCTCCAAATCATCCCATAGTTTAGCGACGTTGTAATACTGAAAAATACCATTGGGGCTAATGGCGTCAAGGCAATTATCATGTAATAAGTCGTAGATTACATTCTTCTTTAGCCCGGGACCAAATACGCCCGGAAGGCGGACGATCATGATATCTGGATAGCGCTCCCTTAGCACTTCTTCCACGTAGAGCCTATTCACCCCGTAAGCGTGATTGAGGCGGCCATGGCAGTCAAAGGACTCATCGACGCCTCTGGTAACAGGATAAACGTCAATGGTCGAAATGAGAATGACCTGGTCGGCCCTCACATGGGCTAAGTGTCTCAATAAGAGATCGATCGCCGCTCGATCCTGCTC
>JALYIB010000336.1 GCA_030775965.1 Acidobacteriota bacterium
GCATCGTGCACCACATCATTGAAGTGAGCGATAAACCCCGCGGCGGCGCCGTGGTCATCGGGGAAGTTGTCCGTTTCCACGTCCGCGATAGTATCATTGACAAAGACATGTTTATCGATCCCGACAAACTCAACCCCGTCGCGCGCATAAGCGGCCCCTCCTATAGCCGTATCAAAGATCGCTTCGATATGATCCGCCCGGTGATCAAGTAGGCATGGCTCTACTTAAGACTCCGCTTAACGCGGTTCATCGCTCGCTAAACGCTAAGATGGTCGACTTCGGCGGTTGGGATATGCCCGTCGAATATAAAGGCGTCCTCGACGAACACCGCGCCGTTCGCCACGGCGTAGGATTATTCGACGTCAGCCACATGGGCGAGATCGAAGTGCGCGGACCGCAAGCACTCGACCTGGTGCAGTATGTCACCGTAAACGACGCGTCCAAACTGAAACTGGGCCAAGCCCAATATTCCGCGCTGCTCTACGAACACGGCGGTTTCGTCGACGACATCCTTGTCCACAAAGTCGCCGAAGAACACTATTTCCTATGCGTCAACGCCTCCAATCAAGATAAGGATTACGAACACATCGTTGCCAATAGTGTCGCCAGCAATCGCTTCGATGCCACCGTTGAAAACGCCGGCCCGCGCTACGCCCAGCTCGCCATTCAAGGGCCCCTTGCCACCGGCGTCGCCCAGCAACTCACCGGCATTAACCTTGCGCCCATCAAGCGTTATCATTTCGTCGACGGTCCTTTCTCCGGCGCGCCCGCGCGCATCGCCCGCACCGGCTACACCGGCGAAGACGGCTGGGAAATCTACGTCGCGCCCGAACACGCCGTGCGCCTATGGAACGACATTCTGACGGCGGGCGCCAGCGCGGAAATCATCCCCTGCGGCCTGGGCGCGCGCAATACGCTGCGCATGGAATCCGCCATGCCACTTTACGGCCACGAAATTAATGCTTCCATCACGCCCTGGGAAGCCGGGTTAGACTGGATTGTTAAACTCGACAAAGGCGACTTCCTGGGTCGTGAAGCATTAGTGAAGCAGAAGCAGCAGGGAATCACGCGCAAGCTTGCAGGGTTCGAAGTGAAAGGCCGCGGGATCGCCCGCGACGGCTACGAAATTCTGTCGGCTGGCGTAGGATCGGGATGGGTGACCAGCGGAGGTCCCGCGCCCACGTTAAACAAGAACATCGGAATGTGTTTTCTTCCACTCCCGCTCGTCGAGCCCGGAAACGCGATCGAAATTTCCGTGCGCGGCCGCGCCGTCGAAGCTGTCACTATCCCCCTGCCATTTTATAAACGAGCGAGGTAATTATGTATCCGGACAACTATCGTTACACCAAAGAGCACGAATGGGTGCACGTCGAAAACGGCATCGGAACCATTGGCATCACGGACCATGCGCAGCACGAATTGGGCGACATCGTCTTCGTCGAAGTCCCTAAAATCGGCGCCCATGTCGAGCAGGGCAAGACCTTCGCCGTGGTCGAGTCGGTGAAAGCCGCCAGCGAAATTTTCGCCCCGGTTTCCGGCGAAATTATTGAATCGAATGAAGCTCTGGCGGCCACGCCGGAATTGTTAAATTCAGATGCGCATAGCGCGGGATGGATTGCTAAGATAAAGTTGTCCGTCCCGGAGGAAATCGATCGGCTCCTTTCCCCAACCGATTACCAAACCTATCTGGGAGAAGGGTAAATGATCGTTGCGCTACCTACCTAAATCAGATGAAGAACGCCGCGAGATGCTCGACACCATCGGTCTCAAGAAAATTGAAGACCTGGTGGCCCACTTGCCCGCCGCTGTTCGATTTAAAAAGCAACTCGCCATCCAGCCGGGCCGCAGTGAATACGATATTCTCGACTATTTCAAAGCCCGCGGCGCGGAAAACGCGGTGGCTGGCGGCAATGGCTATGCCTGCTTCCTCGGCGCCGGAGTCTATAATCACTACCGCCCCGTGCTGGTCGATACAGTCGTGTCGCGCAGCGAATTCCTGACGTCCTACACGCCGTACCAAGCCGAAATTTCGCAAGGCACGCTCACCGCGATCTTCGAATTTCAAAGCATGATCTGCCAGTTGACCGGCATGGATGTCGCGAATGCTTCGATGTACGACGCCTCGACCGCCGTCCCCGAAGCCGCCATGATGGCGATCCGCGCGACCGGCCGCAGCCATATCCTCACCGCCCGCAGCGTGCACCCGGAATATCGCGAAGTGCTGCACACCTACACGCAGCACCAAGGCATTCCGCTCGATGAGTTCGGCTATGACGCTGAATCAGGCTTACTGGACATCGAAGCCCTCTCGCGCACCATCACGAAAGACACCGCCGCCGTCATTATTCAGACTCCGAATTTCTTCGGCATCGTTGAAAACGTCAAACAAGCGGCCGCGATTGCGCATGAGCACGGAGCGCTGCTGGTCGTCGTATTCTCCGAAGCCGTATCGCTTGGATTGTTGGAACCGCCGCGCGACGCCGATATCGTTGCCGGCGAATTGCAGTCCTTCGCCCTGCCGCCCAGCTACGGCGGCCCCTTCGCCGGCGTGATCGCCTGCAAGGAAAAATTGATCCGCCAAATCCCCGGCCGCCTGGCAGGCGAGACGAAAGACGCCAACGGCAACCGCGCGTTCTGCCTGACGCTAGCGACTCGCGAGCAACACATCCGCCGCGAAAAAGCGACCTCCAACATTTGCACGAATCAAGCCTTGATCGCCCTGATGGCCACAGTTTTCCTTTCGGTCTATGGCAAAGAGGGCCTGCGTGAACTGGCGGTGCAGAATCTTTCGAAAGCCCACTACCTCGCCGGCAAGCTCAAACCGCGCTTTAGTGGACCGTTCTTCAACGAATTCGTCGCGCAAGCCGACGCGAAAACCGTAGCCGGCATCAACCGCGCGCTTGAAACCAAGAAGATCATCGGCGGCTTGGCCGTCGAAAAGTTTTATCCCGAACTCAAGAACACCATGCTATTGTGTTGCACCGAAATGACCAGGAAAACACAGATGGACCAGGTAGCGGAGGCGTTCGCATGATGAAAAGCGCCAGCGGCGGTGGCATCAAGAAAGTCCGCCCGCATCCCACGCAAAACGAGCCGCTACTCTTTGAACTCAGCTCGCCGGGCAAAAAAGGTTACCAGCTTCCCGACCTCGACGTTCCCACTATCGACGCCGCCGAGGCGCTGGGGGCAGGGAACACGCGCATCGCGATCGACGACTTCCCGGAGGTGAGCGAAGTCGACGTCATCCGTCACTTCACGCGCCTCTCCACCTGGAATTACGCGATCGATCTCGGCCTCTACCCTCTCGGCAGTTGCACCATGAAGTACAACCCTCGCGTCAACGAATTTGTCTCGCGCCTGGAGGGCATTGCGGAGGCACATCCGTATCAACCCGAGTCACTGTCGCAGGGCGCATTGCGCGTCATTCGCCAGCTGCAGGACTGCCTTATCGAAATCACAGGCATGGATGCCATCACGATGCAGCCGGCCGCCGGAGCGCACGGCGAGTTCACCGGCAT
>JALYIB010000337.1 GCA_030775965.1 Acidobacteriota bacterium
GGAAGCTCATGGTTTGAGCGTAGCATGGGGGGTTTGGGGGGCTGTTTTGCGGGGGCGGCAGCGGGCAAATTTGTGTCCCTGGCGTATCAGACACTTTAACCGGTGAGCTTTGGGACGGGAAGCACAGTGCGCAGAGTGCCACAGTCTGCCCAAAAAATCGCGTCGGAGAAGGCGGTCTCGTTAACCCCGCAGCTCAGTTCTTGAATACATGTTTGCGGTGCCGGTGATGTAAGGCATCTTCGCTACTTGAATAGCGATATTATTTTAGCGATGCGGCGCCGGAGGCTCCCATCATTACGTTCTGGAGACCGTCGTAAAATGAATGCACCGGCGTAATGGATTCTGATGGAATCGACGGGTATTGAACTGCCTTGAAGCGACTGCGTCTTGACAGTAAGTTCCACTTCGTTCGTTTCTGGCGTACAGTCAACCACGGCCGAGAGGAGTATCGAGTCGACCTGAAATACCGCGAAGCTCGATAGTTCCACAGAACCCTTGCAAAGCATGACTCTGTAGGATTGGCCTTCGAAGATAACGTGGATCCGCAGAAGCACTAGCAAAGAGCCCGTTGTCCGAACAGGTACCAAAATTGCCGGCGAAGCCACTGCAGGTACTAGCTCGCGAAAGCTAAGGGGCGATATCCGCAAGCTCCAGTGCAAGGTGGGAAAGGCCGCTTCGAGGCTATTCGGTTCCCCCGTCTGAATGTCCGGAAGCAGAAAACCAGCGGGGTCTAGCAGAGACAAAGTCTCATGCGGGAGAGCCATCACCACTCCGTCGGTTTCGCCATAGCTCTTTTTGAACAGGCCACCTCCACCCGGGCGGCACTGGCCTTTTTTTCGCGCCACGAGCTGGAGCGGAGCGCCGAACAGCTCGGAGATCAGCTGTCTGAATTCCCAGCTCTGCTCATCCGAAGGGAGTCTGGCCAATACATTAGCCGTCCTCCCGCACATCTTATGAATTTCCGTCTCTGTTGGCAGTCCAAAACCGAGACCGCGATCGGTTTCGGAAAATGTTTCGCGGGCTTGGTCGGTCAATTCATTCAGTTTTTGACGTTAACCAGTCGGTGACATCGCCGTTCTTCCTTCGTTCGAGCATCTCTATCTCCAGCGGGCCCATGCATGCTTCAGGCTGAACGAGAGTTTCGAGGATTGAGCACTTCGATGCGACGGCAGCCAAAATTTTTCTTAGCGGCATCGTCTGATTTTCCACCATATTGAACAGAGTTTCGGGGCGGCTGCCGAGATATGGCTCGGCTACGGTTCTGATGATTCCTAGTTCATCGAGAGTTTTTTCGAACGGAGTAAAAAACTCGATTCGGTTCGTGCGGAAGGTGTTGAAGCAAAAATCCCGCCTTGTGGGTTCATTCCCAAGGAACAGGATTCCGTCCGGAGCAAGCACTCGAATCAATTCCGCTAAAACCTGCTGCCAACGCAATGTGTGATGCAACGCCGAGCAAATATAAACGACATCGAACTGATTGTCTTCATAAGGCAATTCATGGAAATCGCCCATCGTCCTCGATGTTCCCTCGAGTGGCAGATTGTTTTCCTGAGCTATACGGCGTCCCAGCCGCAAGGTGCTTGCCGAAATGTCGAACAGATTTACCGTCGCCTCCAATTCTTTATGAAGCTGATAGCCGGTGATGTGTGCGTAAGCCGCAACTTCAAGGATATGGGTTCCCCTGAAATCCCCCTTCAAATATTGCTTCATCGCACGTTCGACGGCGGCATAATGGGCGGCGCTCACGTCCTCGATTGTGGCGTCCAGTGTGAGCGAGTGCCACGCCAATTCGCCCAGCAAGGGCGCCAGTGTGGCGTCGATCTGGACAGCTTGGACTCCTGATGCCAGTTTCACGGTGGACTCCGGTCGATTACACCCTGCTAGATTGCACGAAACTGCTGTCTGCTGGGCAAACTCGCTAGGCGGCTTCTCGAGCTTTGCGGATTTTGGCGGGGCTGAGGTCGTCGCTATAGGCGTAGCCGGTGCGTTCGCCGGCGATGACGCGGACTCCGGCGCCCATGCTGACGCCTTCGGTGGCGCTTTTGACGATTTGTTCTTCGATGCCGAGGGAGCTGGTGGCGAGGGATTCGAAGTAGACGTCGGCGTAGTCGCGGCCGGCGGACAGGGCTTCGCTTAGGTAGGTTTCGAGGTCATGCTCGGTGATGTTGAAACGCTCGGCGAAAAACGACTGCTGGAAGCTCATGGTTTGAGCGTAGCATGGGGGGTTTGGGGGGCTGTTTTGCGGGTAGTACGAGTGGACGTAAGACCTGATTATCGGCAGCTAGAAGCTGGCGGGAAGGTGCGGCTAGGAACATTTCAGATCCGTTTGGTGTCCTAATGGTAACTTGTTTCCGTTGCAGACTTCAAAATCAGGCCGAGCCGACGTGCCTGTGCGCCTCTTGCTGGTGCTTCTTTGCGCCGTTGTTGTCGCTTATCAACTGCGGATATCATTGGACACCATTCATCTTGAAAGACATCTTGACCTCTACGTCCCGGTGCTTTTTCAACCGTTCACAAATCGTATTGTCGATCTCGCTTACGTAAGCAACTAGGAGGCTGGAAGCCCGCACAACGGCGGGGGTAGACGGTCTGTGCTGATCCACGGGGACGCAGTCCTCGCAGTGAACGGACGTTCGTTTAGCGGCATGTCTTTGTATCTACGGGAACTGTGGAAAGCGCAGCGCCAACGAACCACAGGAACTGCCCACTACTTTACGCTGACTATTTCCAGATCTGACGGGATTCATAACGTCGAGTTCAGTTTTCCGCATTGCACGTGCGGCATTCCTACCGCGCTTGAGGCCGCCCTTTTCTGGGTTGTGCCGCCAATTTTTTGCGTGTTACTTGGTTTCGCCACTGCATTCTTGAGGCCGCGGGCGATGCTGGCATGGGCGTTTCTCGGAGTGATGCTGTCACTATCGCAGCTGCAAGTCTGGCAGGATTTATACACGGACTTCCAACAATTCGCAACGCCGATGATGTGGGCCGACGGTTTTCGAATTCCTGGCGTAGGGTATGAAGCATTGGCACGACACGCATGGGCGGCCGGCTTGCTTGCCTGCGCCGCGTACTTCCTTAGGACGCGGCGCACCATATTCCGTGTAGCGACTGGTATTTCAGCTTTAATTCTGACGAGTGCGATCTTGAAAGCTGCCCTCGCGATTGCTTGGTCGGATGAGTACAGACCGTTGGTCTTCTTGCATCTAATCATGGATGCCCATAGCACGGAGATTGTCTTTACGTCATTCGCCCTCGTGGCAGGCTTGGGCTGGCTTCTGCACCGCAGACTAGGGCTGGCGATCGCAATAGAAATTTGCCTAGCCGCCGCAGCGCTGTATTGGGGTGCGAATCCCCTAAGCAAAGGCAA
>JALYIB010000338.1 GCA_030775965.1 Acidobacteriota bacterium
ACAACCCTATCCTGAGATGAATACTCCAACCGCGGGCACCAACACGCCGCCGATGGATGCGGCCAAACAGCTTCCCGACACGGCCCACAAGCTGAGCGTCACCGACCTCAACTTCTACTACGGCAACTTTCAAGCCCTGAAGAATATCTCCATGGAGATCTTCGCCAATCAGGTCACCGCCTTCATCGGACCCTCCGGTTGCGGCAAGTCCACCTTCCTGCGCACCCTGAACCGCATGAACGAATCGGTTCGCAACACCCGCGTGGAAGGCCAGATCCTGCTCGATGGCGTCAATATCCTGGAACAAGAAGTAGCCTATGTGAGACGCCGCGTCGGCATGGTGTTCCAACGCTCCAACCCTTTCCCCAAATCCATCTTCGACAACATTGCTTACGGCCCACGCATCAACGGCATGGTTGCTAATCGCGCCGCCTTGCATGACAAGGTAGAAGAGAGCCTGCGCCGAGCTGCCCTCTGGGACGAGGTCAAAGAGAAGCTCAACCAATCCGCCTACGGCCTCTCCGGCGGCCAGCAGCAGCGCCTGTGCATCGCCCGCGCCCTGGCAGTCGATCCCGAAGTGCTCCTGCTGGACGAGCCCTGCTCCGCCCTAGACCCCATCGCCACCGCCAAAATCGAGGACCTCATCTTCCAGCTCAAAAGCAGTTGCACCATAGTAATCGTCACTCACAACATGCAACAAGCGGCGCGCGTGGCGGATCACACCGGCTTCTTCCTGCTAGGCCGCCTGGTGGAATTCGACGCCACCGCCGTCATTTTCAAGAATCCGGCGAAGCAAGAGACAGAAGATTACGTAACCGGCCGTTTCGGTTGATATGCGCCACTTCATAGAAGAACTCGAACAACTAAAAACCAAACTGCTCGAAATGAGCGCCATCGTCGAATCCTCGATTCAGCGGAGCATCAGCGCGGTCACCCAGAAAGATCGCAACGCTGCCGAAGAAGTCTTTCGCACCGAAGCCCGCATCAACGCCATCGAAATCGAAATCGACGAATTCGCCATCAACCTCTTGGCCCTTCAGCAGCCCATGGCTGCCGACCTCCGCCTGATCGTAGCCGCCCTCAAGATCAACACCGACCTCGAACGCATGGGCGATCTCGCGGTCAGCATCGCCGAACGCGCCCTGTCGCTGATGGAAGGCCCTATCATCACGCCCATGATTGACATCCCGCACATCTCGGGCTTGGTCCAATCCATGGTCCGCAAGGCCCTCGACGCCTTCGTCCACCGGGACGCCGACTTAGCCCGTAGCGTCCTAGCCTCCGACGACGCCGTCGATAGTCTCCGCACCGCCTGCTACCACGAGCTCACCAGCTTCATGGAGAAGGACCCGCATAATATCCAGCAAGCCCTCAATCTGATGGTGGTGATCCGCAACCTCGAACGCATAGCAGACCACTCCACCAACATTGCCGAAGACGTGCTGTTTCTGGTGAAAGGCATCGACGTCCGCCACCACGCCGAAACCCGCCCCTCCGCCGTAGGTTAGCTCACGGGGCTGGCTTGCTGAGATCCCCAACCGCGCTTCCTCCGATAACTTGGTGTCGGCAGCGGCGGAGAACCCTAGCGAGACTGCGGCAGTCCTCGTCGTTCGAAATAGCGGGATGCTTTGCGTCCGCCGCAATCTCCTAGTCAGGCGGCCCGTGCTTGCCTTACACGGCTTGGCCAGTAACTCCACTTATCTTGCCGGCCATTTCACCGCCAAGGTAGCTGGAACTCTTATTGCCCAGTAGTAGAGGGGGCCGGCGGAGGTGCCGCCACATTCACCGAAAACGGCGCCGTCAGACGCGTCCCTGTCCCCACCATTACCGGCACCGTCGGGTTCGTCACCGTCGGGTCCACCACCAACCCCACGGGCATTACAAAGTTGACGTAAGCTAAATCCGGCACCGGCGCCGTCGAATGAGGGTCCGCAGGCACCGCAATCACCGCAGTAACCGGATAAGCTGCCCCCTCGATATTCACGTACACCGCTCCCGCCCCCGGCAAAACCCCGCTCGGCCCCGACAGTCCATAAACCATGGCCGTCACCAGCCCGCCCAGTTGCACGGGCGTCGATGGACTCACCAGAACCGGCGTCACCGGTGCCTTCGGATCCGCCGGAGTCGGATAATCCACAGCCCACAAAATCGCCGGGGGCGGCGGGTCAAGTTGTAAAATCACCCGCGGCACCACCACCGCTGGAGGATTCCCCGGTGCCGTCAGCAACACCGGTTGCTGTCCCACCGCTAGATTGAGCGGCAGGTTCACCGTCAACACGCCGTTCGCGTCCGCCGTGAACGGCACGTTCAACGGTCCCACCGAAAGCGTCCAGCCCGTCAGATCGGCCGGCAGACCCGTGGTTGTAATCAGTGCCGTTCCCCCCGCCGGAATCCCCGCCAGTCCCGTCACCGCATTCAGGATCGGCACCCGCAGGCTGACTTGATTCGGAGCCGCTGCCGCCACCGTGAAAAGGTTCGGCAGCGTAATAATCTCTAGGCCTGTAGCCACTGTGACGGAAGTGGTTCCCGGTTGCGCCGCCGAGTCTACGCTCAAATTGAGAATCACCATAGTGGAATTCACCACCCACGTTCCCCGCACCGAAATATCGCTCGATCCGAAGCCCACCACCGTTTGCCCATCGGCGAAATGCGTATTCACGCCGCTAATCACCATCAACGTATCGGTGCCCGCCGTCACGCTAACCGGCGTTGGCACTATCGACGCCGCATTCATTTGCGGATATATAAACTCCGGCCGCGGCGCCGTTCCCAAGGATTCGAGCGAACTCTGTCCATCCGGGTTGATCGCCTCGAGCGTAGCCACGCTCCCGCTCAATCCCGCTGGTTGCATGATCGCCAGCGAGCCGTCCGCATTTGCGGAGAGCACCGTCGCCGGAGACCCTTCAAACAAAATTCGCGTGGCTGTCGTCAGATTGGTTCCCGCGACGTTAGTCACTACCTGGAGCGCATCCAGCGCCTGCGAGGTCACCGCAGAAATCGTTGGTGCCGGGTTCGCCACTACCGTGAACGCCGCCGGCAGCACGTACAGATCGCCATTCAAGGTCACGGCCAGCGCCACGGGCGTATTAACGGAAATTGTGCCTGTATCCAATACCGTCTCCAGGAACCCCTGTTGGTAATACTTCAGGCTTCCCGCTTCGATCGCGGCCGCCTTGCCGATCACGCTTACATTCAGTCCCGGAGCCATGGCTGTTTGGTGGTTGACCGTCGCGCCATTCGCGTAAAACACCAGCGCGTCGCGCGTCCCGGTCACCAGCGGGGGCGATGGGATCGCTACGCCGCTCGGATAGCCGTAGGTCTGCATCGCATAAACCGCCGGCCCCGCGCTCGCGGCCACTGAGAAGTTGATATTCCGAAGGAACGCCCCCGCCGCTACGTGAATCGATGTCGCCTGGGTCCAATCCTGCGTGCCCGAAAAGAACTGCGTGACGAACTTCGTGTTGGCCGCGAAGTTATCGTTGGCCGGATCGACAGGCGGCACGATGTTCGCCGGAGACGCCTCTCCTGTAGCGGCCGGCGGCAGCGGATGCACGTACACGTAATACTGCCCCGGCGGAACCCCCACAATTTCGTAAGTCCCATCCGGAAAGGTCATGCCGCTCACCGCTACGCCGGTGGTCGGCGAGAGCGCCACCACGCTCGCTAGGCTCACGCCTGTCGCACTCCCGCTAAGCGTTACCTGTCCGCCGATGATTCCACTCGACGCCAGAAAGCCGCGGTTCAGTCCCGTCGCCGGATACAGCAGCGAAATCGCGCTGACATCGTCCGCCGCGAGCGGCGCGCCGCGCGTAGTCGCCCGCGTGATCGCCGTCGACATCACCGCCGAAGTCAGCGTGTGCTGCAATCCCAACGAGTGCCCGAATTCGTGCACCAGCGTGGTGAAGAACGCATCCGTGTAGCTTGTCTGCTGATAACCCGCCGCGGTCAAATCCTGCCGCAACTGGAGCTTCGCGCGCAGAATCGGCACGAAAGAAGTTCCTTTGGCGCCCAGGAATGTCAGATCCGCCGGGAACGTGAGCTTGGTCTGGGCAATGATCCCCGGCGGCAAATTGTCGTCAAACACCACATCGATGCCCGGCACCGTTTGTGGCGTCGCCATATTGCGCGTACCGCCAAAATGCAGACGTAGCCCCGAACTGCTTACACCATCCCATACCGCTGCTGCTTGCCGGATCTCGCTATAAATGTCCGTCAAGGTGTCTCCCGGCATCAACGGCCCAGGCGGCGCATCGGAAATGAAATATTGAAGTGTATTGTCTTTGATAGCCGTCAGATCGTAATGCGCGGGCAACGGAATATAAGGACTCGACCCGTTCGCGAAGAACACGTAGTAGTAATACGCAGAGGCTACCCGCGAAACCACCACCAGCGCCGCCAGCAACAGCAGCGCGCGTCGTGTTCTGGCCCCTGCCCGCATTCGCCTACTGTCTCCCCGCCGCCAAGGTGTTCATTACCTTGCTCTTTAATTCTGCCCACGGCATCGACAATGTCTCGTCGCGAACGGCGTGCCCCGCGCCGTCAAGAATCTGTTCTCCTGCCGCCGCGCGCGTCGCAGTGACGGCTCCAAGGGTCGTCCGTTCGACGGTAAACAACCCCTGCGACATACCCATCAATTGAGTGAGCCCGGGTCGGCTGATCCACAGAAACAAAATGTATTCTTGTCCGGCATGCAGCGCCGGAGCGCCTGTCACTACTTCCCGCAGGCCACCGGCTATCCCACCCGGCACGGCCACGGACGCTGGCTTTATGCCATTCGGCGCCTTCAAGATTTCGAGCGTTTCAAGTTGGTACACCGTGAACACATCCGCGCCGCGCAGCATCCCAGCGGAGCCCGTCACTTTGGCGCGCACAATTGCTGTCGCTTTCTGTGCCATCTCGCCCAAACTCAATTGCTGCAGCGTTGCCGCCTCCGCCGGGGTTCCCGCGCCGGCAAGGCACACCCAAGCGCCGACAAAGCACACGTAACTAACAGGCGCGCACATAGGCAGTTTGGCCAGCGTTTCAAGAAGCACGGCAAGACCCAATTTATAGGGTTGATAAATAAAGCTTTAGGGTACCCGAAACAGCTTCGCCTGTGGAGCTTAGACACGCCCTGGGACACAACGAAACACGCCCGCGCGCCTGCGGCATTCGCCGGTCACAAGCAGTTTAGGCGTCACCTAGCAGTCTTCCCTCAAAGAAAAGAGTCTATTGAACATATTGAAATATAAGAAGATTATGCTGATGGAGCAGCCCTCCCCGTGCCTGCATGCTTTTTCAGTTTCTATCGAACGCGAACAATGGTGTGCTAGGATTCTGGGCGTAAATATATTGCTGCTTGAGAGGAGAATTTACCGAGTGATCGGCGCATTGGCCGAACGGTTCGGATGCTGTCGTAACACGTTGGTTCTTAACCTGCTGTAAGCCGAGAGCGGTTCGCGTCCCGTTTCCACCTAGTCCGCGGATTGAATTTCGGAGTAATGCTTTGTGATAGTGAAGCCGATATCTAAGGATCGCGCAGGGGTTCGCGGACCTCAGTACTTGAACGCCTGCGTCGGATCGGGCGGAGTCGGAAATTTGAAATGGTAATGTAATTGCTTGCAAGAGGGCTTAGTCATGTGCTACTCTACTTCAAAGATTCATACAAGGTCCCTAGGCCCAGCCGCACAGGGCGCCTACCGCCTGCACTTTCGTGGCAGGCAATCCCCCAGAAGTGGATTGTGTTCAGTGAACCTTTTTGGTAATCTCTGCGTCTAATGCCATGTGACGGACGCAGAAAAAGATGAGACGCAACGGACGTAAGGACAAAAGAAACGAGAGACTGGAGACAAGAAAATGACAAAAAGTGAATTAAAAAAATTTAGAGAAATACTGGAGGCAAGGCAGGCGGAGTTGGAATTGTTCGTGCGCAATCGTGAAGGTATCGCAATCGAAAAGAGCCCGGACGCTCTCGACGAAGTGCAGCACGCGGCTGAGCGCGAGTTGGCTATTCGCAATCTTGACCGTGAATCGCAATTGCTCCGCAACGTGAGAGGCGCGCTGCGCCGCTTGGATGAAGGGACCTTCGGGGTGTGTTTGCACTGCGAAGAAGACATCAGCCCCAAGCGCCTGGCCGCCGTGCCGTGGACCCCGTTTTGTATCCAGTGCCAGGAAATCGCCGACCGTAATCAGGCCGACGGTACCGAGACCTTTGACGAATTGATGCACGCCGCCTAAACTCCCGATCTTCTCTCGTTCTCTCTTAACGGGCGCGGAGTCTTAACCGGCTACCGCGCCCGATGTGTTTTTAGAGAACCCGCGAGATCCACGAAATCATCCGCCCCGCGCGCTCCCCTTCCCGCCGGAACGAGTGAAATAGATGGGCATCGCACTGCGTGCATCCAGCCAGCACGTCTATATGCTCCGCCGCGACGCCGTTTTCCACCAGCAGGCGGTGGTTCATTTCAGCCAAATCGATTTTCTCCGCCTGCTCCAACCCGAATTGCCGCGCGACCTCGACACCCACCCGGTAACAACACGCGCCAATCCCCGGCCCGATCGCCACCCGCAAGTTCGCCGCGTCCGTGCCGTACCGCTCCCGCATCTGCTCCATCGTCCGGACGACGATCCCGGCCGCCGTCCCGCGCCACCCCGCATGCACCGCCGCCACCGCGAGATTTCGTGTGTCAGCCAACAGAATCGGATAGCAATCCGCCGTACGTATCGAAACCGGTACTTGAGCCTGTGAAGTCGTCAACGCATCGCCCTCACCCGCCACTCCCGCGCCGTCCACCGCCCGCACCACAGCGGAATGGATCTGCTTCAGGCTCGCCATGTCTTTCTGGGACACGACGTCCGCTCGCGTCCCAAATCCATGCTCGATCCACGTCAATTCGGTGAGCAGGGAAGAGCGCAGCACTTAAGTTGAGGACTAGATCACTTCATCAAGCAGCAGCGACAAGTGGCGAGTCTTCTCATCCACCCGCCCTTTGAGCGAAGCTAATTCGTTTTCGATGGTGCGCAGCCGGTCCGCCATGTGCAGGCATGCCAGCACCGCAATGCGCTGCGCGTCCATGTTGCCGGCACGCTGCGCGATCGATGTCATCAACTCATCGACCGTGTGCCCCAGCGTTTCCACTTCGCCGTCTTCCTCGGTCGCGCCCAGAGTATAGGTTTGGTTGAAGATGGTGACCCGCACCGTCTTCTTTTCCGAGTCCATTCCGGCGCCTCCAAACTTTTACTGGCCGCTCAGTTGATCCATCTGCCCTAGCAGTTTCTCGATGCGTACGCGGACTTGCTTGCGCTCCGCCCGCAACCCGTCAATTTCTTCCCGCAGCGTTTCTGACTCGGCCGCCGCCTTCTTGACCGAAGCTAGTTCCACCAAAGCGGCACGCGCCTCTGCGAGTTCGCTCAGCGCCCCATCCCGCTCCGCCCGCAGCGCTGATACTAATTCGACAGCCCGCAGAATCCGTTCTTCCAGACTGGCTAGCGAATCCAATTCGGATGCAGGGTGTGGCATCGACATCGAGCTACCTCTTAAGCCGCGGCTTTCTCGAGCGCCGCCTTGGCCTGATTCACCAACCCCCCAAACGCCGCCGGATCCGTCAGCGCCATGTCCGCTAGGACTTTGCGATTCAGTTCCACGCCGGCTTTCTTGAGACCATCCATGAATTTGCTGTAGGAAATTTCAGCCGCACGGCAGGAAGCCCCGATACGCACGATCCACAGCGAGCGGAAATCGCGCTTCTTAAGCCGCCGCCCTTTGTAGCCATAGCGCAGCGATTTCTCAACGGCCTCTTGCGCCGATCGATATAGCTTGCTCTTAGTGAGGAAAAAACCCTTGGCGAGGGTAAGCGTCTTCTTGCGGCTATTACGCCGCTTGGTACCACGTTTGACTCTAGGCACGTTTCATCTCCTTGGGTTTTAACCCGATGTGATCGTTGCTGGCGGAGCAGGCACGTGCGGCGCACTGTCCACCAAAATCAGCCCGGGAGGGCTAGTACGGAATCATG
>JALYIB010000339.1 GCA_030775965.1 Acidobacteriota bacterium
GTATTAGTCACGGGGGCGGCGGGAGGCGTGGGCAGCGTGGCGGTGGCGGTGCTCGCGAAGCTGGGGTACAAAGTGGCCGCCTCGACGGGGCGGCCGGAGTTGGGCGGCTACTTGCGATCTCTCGGCGCTGCCGAAATTCTGGACCGCAACACTTTAACGGCGCCGTCCAAAAGGGCGCTGGATTCCGAGCGCTGGGCGGGAGCGGTGGATAGCGTGGGCGGCGACACGCTGGCGGCGGTGGTGCGCGGGCTGGTGGCGAACGGAAGTGTGGCGGCGTGCGGGGTTGCCGGCGGCGCGGCTCTCAACACCACCGTCTTCCCCTTCATCCTGCGCGGGGTGAATCTGCTGGGTATCAACGCCGCCTATGTTTCGCAAGACGACCGCAAGCTGATGTGGCAACGTCTGACGCGCGATCTTCCCCTGCCGCTGCTCGACAGCATGACGCAGGAGGCGCCGCTCGAGGCGGTGTTCGATCTGGGCGAAAAAATCATCGGCGGAGGCGTGCGCGGGCGCGTGGTGATTAAGATTTCCTAGGTAATCTTGGGCATGAGCGGCGCGAAGGCGGGCGCGAACGGCGCTAGTCCAATCCGCCAGCAAGCCGCCTGCGTATAGCTTAACGGGGGGATGGAGCGAGATCGGCTCCAGCCTCCCGGTCATTGGAGTAAGCTTTGGTTAGAGGCCTTATGCTCATCCGTAAACCTGCAGATCTTCGTTTTTCCGACGTAACCCCGAAGAATCAGTACGTAAACCGCCGGCGCTTCCTGGCAGCGGGCTCGGCGATCGTGGGCGCGTGGGCGCTGCCTAGCTCGGCCCAGGCCACCATGAAGCTCAACAATGTGGTGAAGAGCAATTATAAGGTGGATGAGAAGATCACGCCGAAAGAAGACATCACCACTTACAACAACTATTACGAATTCGGCACCGGTAAGGATGAGCCGGCGCGCTTCGCCACTACTTTACGGCCGTCTCCCTGGCAGGTGCAGGTGGGCGGGCTGGTGGACAAGCCCAAGACCTACGATCTGGATTCCATCATGAAAATCGCGCCGATGGAGGAGCGCATTTACCGGCATCGCTGCGTCGAAGCGTGGTCCATCGTAGTGCCCTGGATTGGCTTCCCGCTGGCGGCGCTGCTTAAGGACGTGGGGCCCAACAGCAAGGCCAAATACGTGGCCTTTCAGACGCTTTACGACAAAAAACAGATGCCGCTGGGGGACCGCGCGGGTATCGATCTGCCCTACGTCGAAGGCTTGCGGCTAGACGAAGCCATGCATCCGCTGGCGCTGCTCGCCGTGGGACTTTACGGCGAGACTCTGCCCAACCAGAACGGCGCGCCGATCCGGCTGGTGGTCCCGTGGAAGTACGGTTTCAAGAGCATTAAGTCGATCGTGAAGATCACGCTCACCGACAAGCAGCCGCCCACGACTTGGAACATCGCCAACGCGCGCGAGTATGGGTTCTACTCCAACGTGAACCCGAGCGTCGATCATCCGCGCTGGAGCCAGGCCACCGAGCGCCGCCTGGGCGAGTTGTTCAAGAAGAAGACGCTGATGTTCAACGGCTATCCTGAGGTGGCGAGCCTCTACGGCGGGATGGACTTGCGCAAGAACTACTAAAGGCCGGGGCCCTAGCGGATGAAGAAAATCCTGTTCAGCCCCTGGACCAAGCGCGCTCTTTTTGCCCTGTGCCTGATCCCGGCACTGCTCCTGGCGTGGCGCGGGTTCACAGGCAACTTGAGCGCCAACCCCATCGAGTTCATCGAGCACAAAACCGGGGACTGGGCGCTGCGCTTCCTGCTGATCACGCTGGCGGTGACGCCGCTGCGCAAGATTTTCGAGCAGCCTTTGCTGACGCGTTTTCGCCGCATGCTGGGTTTGTTCGCGTTCTTCTATGTGTGCATCCACCTGTTGACGTATTTGACCTTCGACCAGATGTTCAGTCCCTCGGGGATCTACGCGGACGTTCTGAAGCGGCCTTACATCACGGTGGGCACGGCGGGTTTCTTGATGCTGGTGCCGCTGGCTGTGACGTCGACCGCGGCGATGGTGCGCAGGTTGGGGCCCAAGCGGTGGCAGCTACTGCACCGCTTGGTTTATTTCTGTGCCCTGGCGGGCGTGATCCATTATTACTGGCTGGTGAAGTCTGACGTGCGCGAGCCCCTGATGTACTTCGGTATTCTGCTGGTGCTGATGTTGTTCCGCGTGAGGATGTGGCTGCAACAAGGCGCCAAGAGCAAACCGCAGCCCGCGCGCGTCGGCGTTTAGGATTCCTACAATTATGCCTTTCTGTACTTCTTGCGGAGCGCAAGCTCCCGATGCGGCTCGCTTTTGCATTAGCTGCGGAACGCCCTTTGGGGCCGCGGCTGCGGCCGCAGCACCCATCCCGCCGCTGGACTTTGACATTTACGGCGACAACTTGCAGGTGGCCCGCATCCGCCTGCAGCCGGGGCAGGAGTTGTACGCAGAGGCCGGGAGGATGGTTTACAAGCAGCCCGCAGTCGAGTGGGAAACGCGCATGAGCGGGAACACACTCGGCGATAAGCTGTTAGGCGCGTTGAAGCGCACGCTGATGGGCGAGTCTTTGTTCCTCACGTACTTTCGCTGCGCCACGCCTGGGGAAGTGGGCTTCGCGGGCGATTATCCGGGGCGTATTCAGGCGCTGGCACTGGCGGCGGGACAATCGATTTTAGTGCAGCGCGATAGTTTCCTGTGCGCGCAGTCGAGCGTCATGCTCAACATCGCTTTCACCAAACGGCTGGGTGCGGGGTTGGTGGGGGGCGAAGGATTCATTCTGGAAAAACTCACGGGGCCGGGCACCGCTTTCATCCATGCGGGCGGCGATCATCTGGAATTCACGCTGGCGGCGGGCGAAGGGCTGCAAATCGAAACCGGTTGCATTGTGGCGTTCGAGGAAACGGTGGATTACGATATTCAACTGGTCGGAGGCATCAAGCGGGCTTTATTCGGGGGCGAGGGACTGTTTCTGGCTACGCTCACGGGACCGGGGAAGGTCATCGTGCAATCGATGACGCTCGAGAAGATGCGGCGGATGTTGGCTCCCACGCGCAGCGGCGGCGATGAGCACAAGGGCCTGGACGTCATCACCGGTATTTTAGGCAGCGACGACTAATCGGCGGCGCGCGCCTGGCAAGCGGCGTGGCCGCGGGGCAACGTGCAATCCGCCAGTACGTGGTTCACGCGATTTTTCAGTGTGAGATCCCAGGTTTTTCCATGACGCCTCAGCAGCGAGTAGCCGAATTGGCGCTGACTTTCGCTCGCTACTACTGCGGCGCCGCGCACGGGCACGCCTTTTACGGAACCTTCGAGAGCCATGGCGAGATTGGTTCCGCCGTCGCCGGCCACCAGTTGCGTGGGACGGCCGTGATCGTAGGTCAGCAGTTCGAACAAGTGTATGTGGCCCGAAAGAATCAAGTCGATGCCCTTCGGCGAAGCGCGTTCCCAGGCTTCTTCGAGCGTCGGCGACACGGGCGCGGGCTGTCCCGCCGCCGCGTCGGTACGCATGCCCCAGAACGGATGATGATCGGCGAGCCACGCCTTCGCCGGATGCAGCGAGGCAAGCTGCGCGGCGTACATCGCGGCCTGTTCTTCATTCAAGGTATTCGCGGACACCGCTGCGGAATCGAGCATCACCAGTTGGAAGGTTCCGAGTTGAATCATGTAGGGCGGCGAGAAGCGCTGGCATGTCCCGTTCCAGGGGCGGGGGTCCAAATAGTAAAACCAGCCGCGCCAGGAGCGTCCGCAATCTTCGTGATTTCCGCGCGAGAAGGCCCAGGGAGCGGCGGCCAGGAGCTTCGCCGCGGGGGTGAAGAAATCGGCGTTCCAGGCGTCCCAGGTGTCGCCTGAGGGAGTGCCTCCGCACATCGCTGGTTTATCCGCGGGGCACGGCATTTCGCGGTACAGATAGTCGCCTACGTGGATCACCAGGTCCGGTTTTTCTTCCGACGCGCGGGACGCTATTTGCGCGAAGGGCCACTGCTGGGGATCGTTACAGGCTTGCAGTTCGTCGCCTTTGATGCGGCATCCGGTATCGCCGATCGCAATCACGCGCGAGGGATTGGGATGGGGCAGCGCCAGGGCTTGGCCATGGACCGACGCAAACTTCGCGCCGTGCGGGATGGTGTACTCGCACGCCGGACGCAAGCCCTCCGGCGTCGGTTGCCGCGGCGGCATCACGTGCATCGCGCCGTCGATTTGAATGGCCGGGCAATCCCGCGCGCTGGTGACGACGATGCGCGCGACGGCCTGGCCGCCTTCCCTCACGGCGATCCAGGCAGGAGAAAGCGCCTGGCCGCTCGCGAGTGCGGCGGCCACCAGCGCCAAGCCGGGAAAGCGCATTTAGCGCTTGGGAGCGTAACCCACCGTAAGCGAAACCATCACGCTACGGCCGGGCAAGAGGTTCAATTGGTCCGACGGATTCGACGCGTATGGCACCGCCGCCGTTGCTGGGGTAAAGGGAGTGATCCCTACCACATTGTGATTATCGAAGAGATTGTTGACGCTCAATCCGAGCTTGCTTCCTCTGAGGAACGATGAATTCTTGATGGTGTAATTAATATTCACGTTAGTCAGATCGAACGGATCGATGGCGATCGCCTGATTGGCGGGCGTTGGAATGGTAACTCCGTTCACGACGTAATTGATGTTACCGTTTCCGTCGTTATACATTTCCCCGACGCGCTTGTGGAAAATTCCCACGTCCCAGTTATTCCGGTGCCAGGTAAGACCCGCCACCTCGGTATTCTTGGGCGTGTTGGCGACCCACAGACCTCCGTTGGGGAAGTTGGGACCGG